>JBFHQD010000001.1:0-58810 GCA_041592395.1 Bacteroidales bacterium
ATGAGTGAAGAAACGGCTTATCTGATGATTTCGTTGATGAAAGGTGTTGTGGAAAGTGGAACAGGAATTCGATTGCGATATACCTATGGATTTAACAATCCTATTGCCGGTAAAACAGGAACTACACAAAATCAATCGGATGGATGGTTTATGGGAATAACTCCAAAATTAGTTACCGGTGTTTGGGTCGGTGCCGAAGATCGCTCTGTTCATTTCAGAACGATTACCGAAGGTCAAGGCGCTAATATGGCTCTGCCAATTTGGGCTTTATTTATGAAACAAGTCTATGCCGATAAGAAAATAAACCTCTATAAGGGCGATTTTGAAAAACCTTCTAAGCCACTTTCCGTAGAAATTGATTGTGAGAAATACGATGCACAACAAAGGAAAAAGTTTTACGAAACGGTAGATGATTTTTAATGTTTATTTATGTCCCCCTCAACCGAAAAAATACAGGAGCGCTATGAGCAGAAGTTTGTTTTTAAACAAAAGCATCCTGATTTTGTCGAGGAAATCGTAAAAAATCATCCGGCCAATTTCCACGAAATATTTCAACAACGACAGGTAAATAATATCTATTTTGATGAACCTCATCTTCAGTTTTTTACCGATCATAAAGCAGGAAGTACAAATCGCAAGAAAGTGAGAATCCGTTGGTATGGCAATACTTTCGGGAAAGTGAATAAACCGGTTCTAGAATTTAAATATCGAAAAGGTGCCCTGAGAATTAAAAAATCGTATCCGCTGGCGCGATTTAATAGCGAGCATGGTTGTGATGAACAACAATTAAAAAAGGTACTTTCTAAATCCAGATTGCCGGATTATGTGCTTGCAGAAATGAAAAATTTGCTCCCGCAGCTCGTAAATACATACTCCAGAAGGTATTTTCGTTCGTCTGATTTGCAATATCGTTTTACGATTGATTGGGATTTAGCGTATTTTAAGTTTTTGTCGAATCAAGATGCGGATGAGCTAAAAGAAAATGATTTGATTGTTTTGGAACTGAAATTCCCTCTGCATATGAATACAGAAACGATTAAATCGAGCGCCGAGTTGCCCAAACAAGATGATGCTTTTTCGAAGTACATGTCGGGAATGAAGAAAATATATACGCATTTGGCTTAATCTTCTCGCATCCTAATTATACGCCTTATTTTAGTTTTTTCATATAGAGCAAGCTTAAGCCAATTAACAGAACAGCCAATGCGATACTAAAGCTTATCAGGTAAGGATAGTCTTGTAGACTTTGGTTTTGTTTAATAAAATAGCCCATACTCACATTAATAATGGATGTAGGAAGTAAACCAATGGCCGAACCTATAAAATAAGACGTAGGTTTTATTTTAGAGATCGAAAAAGCTGCATTTAAAAAACTGGTTGGAAAAATATAAAGACTACGTAAAATTACAATGGTCGAAAACCCTTTCTCTTCGATCAATTTGTTGATTTTTTTTATTTGTGCTTGTTCGCCATATTTTTTGGTAAAAACATGGAAAAACAAAAAATGGATATTGAAATAAGCTAAAATAACACCCAATGTCCTACTGATTAAACTAATTATTAAACCGGGTATAAATCCAAAAAGATAACCAAAGAGGATGGAAAAATAAAAGGTTGGCAAATTGAGTACCGAAAATAAGATGAGCAATAGCGATAAAAGCAAGGCACTTATAAAGAAGTGATTTTCAATATAATTATAGGATTGCCTGATATATTCTATTTGAAAATAGTGTTGCAAATCAAACACAAAATAAGACAGGACAGCAAGCAGTACCGCAATAATATAGAATAAACGCAGGGATGTAAATTTCATCTTTTTCTAATTTAATAATCGGATATTCCGATGGAATAGAAGCTCTTAAATAGGCATGCTTTACAAAATTATGTATTGAAAGTGATCTTTTAATAAATCAACCGCTTTATTTTTATTCTTTAAAATAGACCCGTTTGACCCGTCTAGAAATACCACTCAAAATTTCATAAGGTATTGTTTGCGCAATTTTAGCTAAATCTCGTATGTCTTTCTGAGTATTAAAAATGATCACTTCATCACCTTCTTGTGCATGGGTTGCGCTAAGATCAATCATACACATATCCATGCAGATATCACCAAGTATCGGGACTTTAGTTTCGTTTACGGAAACAGTACTTCTTTCATTTCCCAACAAACGATTAAGTCCATCGGCATAACCTATCGGAATAATACCAATGGTTTTGTCTTCTTTGCAAACATAGGCTCTGTTGTAACCTATGGTTTCTCCGCTTTTTATATGTTTAATTTGGGTAATGCTTGTTTTTAAGCGCCCGATATTTTGCAAATTCTTTTCCTCTTGCGGACTGGGCGATATGCCGTAAAGTCCAATGCCTAGTCGAACCATATCCAATTGATATTCAGGAAAACGACTAATGCCCGAAGAGTTTAAAGTATGTCTGATTAACTTTTGCTCGAAATGGGCTTGAATCTTATCGCTTATTTCGTTTAGAATATGCACTTGTTCGTGTGTAAATTCATCAAATCGAGGATTGTCGCTCGCTGCCAAATGCGTAAAAATCGAAGTCGGATAAATTTGATTGTTTGCCTTAAGTCGCGAAATTAATTGATCAATTTCGGACGGCACAAAACCAAGTCGATGCATGCCGGAGTCGATTTTAAGATGCACTTTTACCGGTTTGTTTTTTGGTAAGATATTGTTTTTAATGGCTTCTTCAAGTTTGCTAAGAACAGTAAAGCTATAAATTTCAGGTTCTAAATCGTATTTTAAGATCGTATCAAAACTTTGTTCGTCAGGACTCATCACCATAATGGGTAAATTAATGCCTGATTTTCTGAGTTCTACGCCTTCATCAGCATAGGCTACAGCTAAATAATCAGCTCTGAAATATTGCATTATGTTTGCAATTTCATAACTTCCGCTTCCGTAAGAAAATGCCTTAACCATGATCATCAACTTGGTTTCCGGCTTTAGTTTTAGGCGAAAATAATTCATATTGCTTATCATCGCATCGAGGTTGATTTCCAATACCGTTTGATGCGATTTTTGTTGCAACGTTTTTGATATTTGCTCAAATTCAAAAAAGCGGGCGCCTTTTAATAAAATGCTTTCGTTTTGAAAATTGGTTAGTGCAAATTGGTTAAGAAATTCGCTTGTTGTTGGATAGAAGGAGCTTTCCAGTTTAAATTGTTCGTGCATGCGCGACAGGGCAGGACCTATTCCTATCAATCGGTCAACCGTTTTTTCTTCGAGCAAAAGCGCGATTTCGCTGTAGAGTTCCATATCACTTTTTCCACTTTGCAAGATGTCGGATAGAATAAGTGTTTTTTTCTTGTGTTGATTTTGTTGATTTAGAAAATCAAGGGCTATCGCTAAAGAATTAATATCCGAGTTATAACTATCGTTGATAATGGAACAATTATTAATGCCTTCTTTCAATTCCAAACGCATAGCCACCGGATTTAATCGGAGCATGCGTTCTTTTATCACTTCATTGTCGTAGCCTAAAAACAACATCAGCGCCCAAACATGACAACTGTTTTCTATTGATGCGCCATCAATAAACGGAATCTGAATATCAATTTCTTTTTCGTTATAAAGGGCTGTTAAAAGCGTCCGACTCTCGTTTTTTTGGGTCTTAATAATTTGTAAATCAGCGGCTTGTTTGGTGCTCCAGGTAAAAGCTTTAACACTTTCAAGAATTTGAGAGCGAATGATAATGCCTTGAATTTCAGAATGATCTAAACAGTAAATCAAAGTTTTTACTTTGGTAAACAGCTTGAGTTTTTCGCCTATTTTTTGACTGGCATTGATAAAATTTTCGTTGTGTGCTTGACCAATATTTGTAAATATTCCAATGGTGGGCTGAATAATGGCTTGCAATTTTTGCATTTCGTCAGGCTCTGAAATACCGGCCTCAAAAATAGCCATTTGGTGTTGTTCTTTCATTTGCCAAACACTCAAAGGAACGCCAACCTGCGAATTGTAACTTTTTGGACTACGAATAATTTCCTTATCGGGATGAAGCATTTGATGCAACCACTCTTTAATAATGGTTTTTCCGTTGCTTCCCGTAATTCCAATGACCGGAATATCGAATTTTTTTCGCTTGTCGCTTACCAAGTGCTGGAGTGCTGCTAAGGTATCGTCAACAAGTAAAAAATGCGCGTCATGGAAATGCTCCATGCCTAAAGGGAGTGATGAAACCATAAAATAGCGCAGCCCATTTTGATAAAGCGATGGAATGTATTTATGACCATCGTTTTTATTCGTTTTTAATGCGATAAAAAGGGTTCCGCTTGGTGAAATTAATTTGCGACTATCAATTAAAATATCGCTAATTTCAGGATCAGTTTCACAATTTGAAACCAATTCACCGTTTACTACAGAAGCTATTACAGATAGAGTATACATGCGATAAAATACGTTTTATTTTTAAGCGCTAAAAACTAATAGGGGAGCCCCGCTTTGTCGTTGTTTTCATCAAGCAAGCTAGATGCATCCTCATCCTTGGTGGTTTTTTGGTTTATCTTTTTAAGTGCAGAGGGCAAAGGATTTTGACTAATTTCATCAAAAAGCTTTCTGTTTTTGAAAATCTCTATACCTAAATAAAGAGCTTGACGGAAGGAATCGGGTGAGGCCAAATCTTTACCAGCTATTTCGTATGCTGTTCCGTGAGCTGGCGATGTTCGTACAACAGGCAATCCGGCCGTAAAATTAACGCCGTCTTTAAATGCCAATGTCTTAAACGGAATCAAGCCTTGGTCGTGATACATCGCCAAGATAGCATCGAAGTTTTTATAATTTTCTGAAGCGAAAAATCCATCGGCAGGAAAAGGCCCGTAAGCAAGCAGACCTTCTTTTTGGGCGCTTTTAATGGCAGGAATAATAATTTCCTGCTCTTCGTTACCAATTAATCCGTTATCAGAAGCATGCGGATTTAATCCAAGTATCGCAATTTTTGGTTTCCGGAGGCCAAAATCATATTCCAAAGAGCGGTGCAGCACTTTGATCTTTTTAATAATGAGTTCCGCACTTATTGTTGAGGCTACATCTTTTAAGGGTATATGGCCGGTAATAACACCGATTCGTAAATTTTGCTGAACCATCAGCATTAAATAGTCTTTCGTATCAAAGGCTTTAGCTAAATAATCGGTATGACCGGCAAACTGAAAATTCTTCGATTGAATATTGTCTTTGTTTATTGGCGCTGTAACCAAAATATCAATATTCTTATTTTTTAAATCTTCGATGGCTTTTTCTATTGACCATAAAGCCATAGATCCCGCTTTTTTTGTCGATTTTCCCACATCCAAAGCCGGCTCTTTTTCATCGTGCGACAAGATATTCAACTTATTGGATTGAAGCCGTGTAGCGTCTTTAACGTAGTTTATACCAATTCCACTTAGGTTTAGGGCTTTTATATAAAAATTAGTAACTTGCTGAGAACCATAAACCAGGTTTGTAGAAAATTCAAATATCCGTCTATCGCTAAACGTTTTTAAAATAACTTCGTAACCGATACCATTGTAATCGCCGTGACTTATTCCAACCACAATTTGGTCCTTGTTTCGCCTTATATCCATTGCATGTTTTTTGCAAATATACTTATAATCTTGTTTGTAACATGGTGACCGGCACGCATTGTTTTAACAGAAAATGGGTATATTTAATCTTTGTATAACAACTGATTATTTTCTATTTTTGAAAAGCTAAACCCCAAAGACTATGGCCCTACTCAATTCTGTTATTAGTTGGATTATGAAAAAGCGGATGCATCAAATTGAGCTTTTTATTAAATATCCGCACGAGGTTCAACAAGAATGGTTTAAGTCTTTATTATCGAGGGCTCAGGATACAGAATGGGGAAAAGCTTACGATTATAAAAGTATAAAAACGATTGAACAGTATCGCGAACGTGTTCCGGTTTCAAGTTACGACGATTTGAAACCCTATATAGACAGAACCAGAGCCGGTGAGCAAAATATTTTATGGCCTTCGGCTATTAAATGGTATGCCAAATCGAGCGGAACTACAGCAGGCAAAAGCAAATTTATTCCGGTGAGCAAGCATGCCATTGAAGAATGCCACTTTAAAGGGGGGAAAGATTTGCTTTCCTTGTATGTGAATAGTCATCCCGAAACCATGATTTTTGACGGAAAAAGTATTGGACTTGGAGGCAGTAACCAAATTAACGAGATAAACAATGAGTCGTATTACGAAGGTGATTTATCGGCGATTCTGATTCAAAATTTGCCTTTTTGGGTGGAGATGCAAAGGACGCCAAATCTGGAAGTTACGCTAATGAGTGAGTGGGAAGAAAAGATCCATAAAATGGCGCAAATTACCATGCATCACGATGTTACTAAAATGGCCGGAGTGCCTTCGTGGTCGATGGTTTTGATTAAAAAAGTTTTAGAACTCAGTGGCGAGGAAAATATAAAGAAAGTATGGCCAAATTTTGAAGTCTTTTTTTGGGGGGGCGTAAATTTTGAACCTTATCGTAAGCAATTCAATGCACTTTTCGGCAACGAACCCGTTAATTATTGGCAAACCTATAATGCTTCTGAAGGTTTTTTTGGTATTCAGGATAGGAAAGATGCTGATGATATGTTGCTGATGTTAGATTATGGTGTTTTTTATGAATTTATACCCTCAGATCAGCTCAATGCGGATAATCCCCGAATAATTGGCTTGGACGAAGTTCAGCTCCACGTGAATTATGCATTGCTTATCACTACAAATGCCGGTTTGTGGCGGTACAAAATTGGTGATACCATCGTCTTTACTTCTCTCCAACCTTATCGTATTAAAGTGAGTGGAAGAACTCAAAATTTTATCAATTCGGTGGGTGAGGAACTTATTGTTGATAATGCGGATAAAGCCATTGCCGCGGCTTGCCAGAAGTGCAATGTAAATGTAAACGAATATACGGCCGGACCTGTGTATAAACTCAATGCAAATAAAGCTTGCCACGAGTGGATTATTGAGTTTGAAGAAGTGCCTCAGGATATGAATGCTTTTATCAACGCACTCGACAAAGCATTAAAATCGTTTAATTCTGATTACGAAGCAAAACGCTATAAAAATATGGTTTTAATTGAGCCGCTAGTGCACAGTGCTCAGAAAGGAACATTTTATAAGTGGCTGAAAATGAAAGGAAAGTTGGGTGGACAGCATAAAGTTCCGCGACTAGCCAATAATAGGGAATACTTGGATGAAATTTTAGAATTGTTGTAGATGAAACGGAGTTTTAAGATTTAAAATAAACGTAATTTCAAAAAATATTAACAATTGAAAAAGATCGGGTTTGCCTTAAATTCAGTCATTTGGAATAGGAAATGCACTTGAGATTAAGTTATGGTTAATAGATTCTATTTTTGATCGTAAAATCAAATAAATTTATCATTTACCTTTGCTAGGTTTTAGGGCAGAATTCATTTGTCAGACAATTAAATAAGAAAATAATGTTCTAATTTTGAGTGGAAAACACCTAAATTGGATAAAAATAAAAACCGTATAAATATGCATATCGCAATAGCAGGAAATATTGGATCAGGAAAAACTACGCTAACTGGTCTGTTAGCCAAACAAATGGGCTGGAAAGCTTTGTTTGAAAGTGTTGATGACAATCCTTATTTAGATAGTTTTTACGAAGATATGAAACGCTGGTCGTTCAATCTTCAGGTGTACTTTCTAAACAGTCGCTTTAGGCAAGTGGTTGATATCCGCAAAAGCGATAAAACCATTATTCAAGATAGAACCATCTACGAAGATGCTTATATTTTCGCTCCCAATTTGCATGCCATGAACTTAATGACAACGCGCGATTTTGATAATTATTTATCGCTTTTTGAGTTGATGAGCTCTTTTATTCAACCTCCTGATTTGCTTATTTATCTGCGTGCCAGCGTTCCTACTTTGGTTAATCAAATTCAAAAAAGAGGTCGCGATTATGAAGAAACCATTCGAATTGATTATCTGAAAAAACTAAACGAAAGATACGAAGAGTGGATTAGTTCATACACCATCGGTAAATTGCTCATTGTTGATGTTGATAATACCGATTTTACCGAAAATCCGCAAGACCTGGGCGATGTGATAGAAAAAATAAACGCCGAGATTCACGGACTGTTTTAAATCTGAAGAGAAATTACTATGCGTATTTTAGGCATTATTCCTGCACGTTATGAATCGAGCCGATTTCCAGGAAAACCTTTGGCCATGATTCAGGGAAAGTCGATGATACAGCGTGTCTATGAACAAGCAGCCAAAGCAAAATCATTAAATCAGGTTATTGTCGCCACGGACGATACGCGCATTTTTGACCACGTGCAAAGTTTTGGCGGGAAAGTGGTGATGACGAGGCCAAATCATACGTCGGGAACAGACCGATGCAACGAAGTCGTTGAAAAACTGGAAGCAGAAACCGAAGTGTTTGAGGTAATCGTAAATATTCAAGGTGATGAGCCTTTTATAAATCCCGTTCAAATCGATCAATTGACGGCCACTTTTAAACAGAAAACCACCGAAATAGCTACACTTATCAAACCGATCAAGGATAAAGAAGTTTTGAATAATCCGAATGTGGTTAAAGTCGTTAGGCAACTCAATGGGAAAGCCCTTTATTTTAGCCGTTTTCCAATTCCTTATTTCCGGGGATTGCAAGATGAGTCTGTTTTTTCAAAAGCAACTTATTATAAGCATTTGGGTATTTATGCGTATAAAGCAGACATTCTGCGTCGTATTTGTACTTTAGAGAAGAGTAATTTGGAAGATACCGAATCCTTAGAGCAGTTGAGATGGCTCGAAAATGGGTTCAGCATCCAAACAGAAATTACTACTTTTGAATCGCGTGCAGTGGATACTCCGGAAGACTTATTAAAACTTACGAACAATTCTTGATTTATTCTGCATTCAGCGCTACTTTTGACTTTCTAAAAATTAGTAATGGATATTGCTGCACATATTAGTCGATTGGTTCTCGAACACGAATGCGTGATCATTCCCGGATTAGGTGCATTCCTTACCAATTATCATGCAGCTCAAATAAACGAAAGTCATCACCAAATTCGGCCTGCATCGCGCAGCTTGGTGTTTAATTCGCAGTTGAATACAAACGATGGATTGCTGGCAAATCATTTAGCACAACGTTTAAATATTCCCTACAAAACCGCTTTACAGGTTTTAAATGTATTTGTAAGTTATTGTCAGAGAGATCTTGCCGAAGGAAAGCAAATTGCTTTTGGCGATCTTGGAATTTTGGATATGAATAGTCATTTCAAACTGGAATTCCACCCCAATACAAGCATCAATTACAACGAAGATGCCTTTGGATTGAAAGCAATTGCGCTAAAACGCATGGAGCGAAAGCCGGATTTTAGTTTGCAAGCTCCGCTCCAAAAAACGGTAATCAAACCCAGAAACACGAAGGTTATCAAATTAAATGCGCAAACACTTCAAAGAATTGCAGCTGTGCTTATTCCGATAGCTGTTTTGATAAGTGCCGTCTTTTATTTGCCTTCTTTGATGCAGCAAAGTTCTAATCTGCAGCAAACTTCGGTGCTTTCCTTCTTAGACAGTTCGCAAAAAAATGAATCATCCGAAAATAGAGAACCGGCGCAAATGAATGAGAATAAGTTGGTTGAGGAATCAGCAACAGTTCTCGTTTCGGATATAGAAGGAACAGACGAAATGGCCATTACAACGCATGAACCTGCGAATACGAATGGCTTTATTGTAAAAGAAACCTTAGCACAACCCAAAGGCCAGTACCATATTATTTGTGGCTCATTTATCGAAAAAGCGAGAGCCGATGCATTAGTCACACGCTTACGTGCCGAAGGTTTTGATGCTTTTGTTGCCGGACAAAGCAATAGGGGAACTTATCGCGTGAGCATGCAATCTTTTAACAATGCACACGATGCAACTAAACAGGTTCAATGGCTTCGTCATCAAGGATATAGCATGGCGTGGATATTGAATAAAAACCTCTAAACCGATCTGCTTTTATCGTTCCATTTAAAAGTATTTTTTATTTTCGTTTTAAAAACAGAATAGCATGACTATAAATCGTAGAGCATTTATTAGAAATTCGGCTGTGGCCGGAATAGGCGTTTCCTTATTTCCAAGCTTTAGTTTTGCTGCAACATCAAAACAAGTATTGAACATTGGTTTTATTGGCATGGGTTTGCGTGGTGAGGAGCATTTAAGAAATGCGCTCGATCGCTCTGATATTGAAATAAAAGCGATTTGTGATATTGATAAAGAGCGATTGGAATTTGCACGTGAGTTATTGAAAAAGAAAGGAAAAGTGCCAGCTTTAGAATTTGGAAAAGACGACTACGATTATCGTAATTTATTGAAAATTAAAGAGATTGATGCTGTGATTATAGCAACGCCTTGGCTTTGGCATACGCCAATGAGTATAGATGCAATGCAGGCAGGAAAGTATACAGGCGTTGAAGTATCAGCCGCTATGACTATGGAGGAATGTTGGGACTTGGTGAATACGCACGAAGAGACAGGTACGCATTTAATGATTCTCGAAAATGTAAATTATCGTCGCGATGTTTTGGCTGTTTTGAATATGGTTAGGCAAGAGATATTTGGTGAGCTTTTGCATTTTCGATGTGGATATCAACACGATTTGCGTGAAGTAAAATTTAACGATGGCATTCATCCTTATGGGCACGGTGTTGAATTTGGCGAGAAAGGATACAGTGAAGCTCGCTGGCGTACACAACACAGTTTAAAAAGAAATGCGGATATTTATCCAACGCATGGCGTTGGTCCGGTAGCAACTTACACCAATATAAATAGAGGAAATCGATTTGTATCGCTAACTTCTCACGCGACCAAAGCTAGAGGTTTACACAAACATATTGTAGCCGGTGGAGGCGAAGAACATCCCAATGCCAATTTGAAGTGGAAATTGGGCGATATCATTACTACAACTATCGATACGGCCAATGGAGAAACGATCATTGTTACGCACGATACAAACTCACCCAGGCCCTATTCTTTGGGTTTTAGAGTGCAAGGAACCGAGGGGATTTGGGAAGCTGATGGCAATAGAATATATATTGAAGGAGCCGCGAATAAACCTCACCGATGGGATGATGCGACGAGTTGGTTGGAAAAATACGATCATCCACTTTGGAAACGATTCGAAAAAGAGGCCTTGGGTGCCGGTCATGGGGGAATGGATTTTTTCGTGATGCAAGCTTTTGTAGAATCGGCTAAAAGGCAAATTGCTCCACCAATTGATGTCTACGACGCTGCTGCCTGGAGTTCAATAACGCCCTTATCTGAAACTTCTATTGCCGGTGGAGGACAAGTGCAATTTTTTCCTGATTTTACACGTGGACAATGGATTAACCGTAAACCTTATAATTGGATAAAAGATACTTTCTAAAAACGTATCCGTCTGCTTTTATGAATTGTGCATTTGAAAGGCGTATTATTGTTTAGGTATCATGATTTCAAATACACTTCCTTTTCCAAGTTCGCTACTGGCTTTTATTTGTCCACGATGAAGCTGTACCAAATCGGCAACAATTAAATGGCCGAGACCGGTTCCTTTTTCTTTTCTTAAGCCTTCAATACTCTGAACTTGTTGTTGATTTTGAAAGAGGTTTTTAAGCATTTCCGGTGCAATTCCAATACCTGTATCACTCACTTTAAGCAAGATATGCGCATTAGTTTCTGAAGCACTTATTTGAATATGGCCTCCCTTATCTGTGTATTTAAGCGAATTCGTAATTAAATTAACGCATACAATCCGCAAAATATCAATATCAGCTACTACCTTGCGCTTTATAGTGTTTGAAAAAATAAGTTGGATCGAATTCTTTTCGGAATCAATTTCGAAAAAATAGGATAATTCTTCAAACAGACTATCCATCGACATCAATACAGGATTGAATGTTATTCTGCCTGTTTGTGAGCGTGACCACGTTAGTAAATCAGAGAGCAGGTTTAAACTGTCTTTCGATTTCCTATTAATTATATCGGCGTATTTGAGTGCATTTTCGTAATTATTTTCTTTTAATTCTTCAATTAAGAGATTGCTAAAGCCTAATAATGCATTAAAAGGGGTTTTTAAATCGTGCGAAATAACAGAGAACATTTTGTCTTTATCAAAGTTGATTTCTTGCAATTTAATATTCAATTTGTTTTTATTTCTTAAACGTAAAACACCCAAGATAAACAATGGAATCAACAAGGCGATAATGGTTAAAAGATAGAAAAACTCAGTTCTGTTTGATTCCAATTCGTTTTGCGCTTGATTTAAATTCTGACGAATGGCAAAATTTTCTTGTAACTCTTCTAAGGTCTCAATTTGCTGATTGGCTAAAATAGAATCGTATAAATCGATAAAATTGATAAGGCTGTTTGCGGCTTGTTTATAATCGCCTAACAGGTTATAAAACTGTCCATAGGTTTTATGGATAAGCAATGTCTGCGCCGGAACATGAAGCCATTTAGAAAGAGATAATGCTTCGAGTAGGGCAGCTTCGCCTTCGGCTTTTTTGTTTTGCTCGGCACAAACGAGAGCCAGTCCGGTGTAATTATCAATTAAACCATAATAATTGTCACGTGTTTTATTTAATTCGATGGATTGATGAAAAAGCGTATAGGCTTTATCTAATTCTTTTCTTTTGTAATGAATTGATGCAATGCCATTTAAACAATGTGCCGTGTACACAATATTTAGAATGTCCAAATGTCGTTGATAGGAGTCCTGAAAACAAAGCAGAGCTGTGTCCAGCTTGTCTTGCATTAAATAGGTTTTTCCGATTTCGTAAATATCGGATGCAATACCTTGTTTATCATCTCTTGCTTCTCGGATTTTTTTTGATTTGTTAAAATAATCTATGGCCGCCGAAAAATCTTTGTCAATTCTAGCGATTAAACCTAAATTTACATAACCATAAGCAATACCGGCAGGATTATTTAAAAGCTCAAATAAACGAAGCGATTTTTCTGAGTAATACTTCGATAGCGGAACATTTCCATTTAACAAATAAGCATCACCAAGATTATTGTAGGCATAGGCAATTTGTAAAGAATCGTTCAAAAGCATACCGTATTCAAGCGCTTTATGAAAGTTGGGAATAGCCTTGCTTATTTTGTGCATAAAATGGATATAGACCACACCTAAATAATTACTCAAGCGAGGAATGGGCTCCAAAATATTGTATTCAAAAGCCAGTGCTAATGCTCTTTCGCCCAGTGCAGCTGCAGAATCAGAATCTGAAATTCTGAGCTTCCAACAAGAATCGCCAAGCACTTGAATCTTATTTTCGGCTTCTGCATAAGTTAATTTATTCGCTGTATCTGTTTGATGCGCAGAACCAAAAAACGGGGAACTGAGGTTCAAAAGTAATAAAAAGAAAATAAGGCGTGGTGTATGGAACATGTATTCGTATAGTTTGCGTTTACGAATTTAGTAAATTAAATACGTACGAAGCAAAATATATAAATATATTTGACAAAATACAATCTTCTTGTACTTTGTACATAAGCCGTGTTTAATTAAAAACCCTCTTGCAAGCTATACAAACATCCTGATTATAAATGAAATACAAGCGGTGAATTATGTTTGTAGTATGTTTAATACACCATAACACGCACCTGAGGAATTTCACCTTCAGGAACACGCACATTTGCAACCTTGCTTAAAGTTGATCCGGAAACAAATTGCGTTCCTATAATTACCGTCTGTGTATAATGTTCGTAAGGGTCTTCGTCTTTTGCAATTGGAGGACATTTTTTGCATTTATAAGGTACCTTTATATACATAGGTTTTGGATAAAAGTATTCGCTTGTTGCGGATAACGCTTTTCCATTGGCATTGGTAAACTGAAAATAGGCAATTGCATTTTCCGGTTTTTCTATAAAAACTTCGGGAGATGAAGAGAATACCCTCATATAGTCGCCGCCACGATTGGTAATCGTAGTTGTAATTCTATAGAGATCGCTCTCTTTTTTAGTGTCTTTTAAAACGGCATTATAACTTACCAAAATACCATTTACTTCTACATCTTCGCCACTGCGTAATTCTACAAATTCCTGACTGTAAGAGGTAAAAACAATCAGACTAAAAACAAATACTAAGGTTCGTGTAATTCTTCTCATAGGACAAATTGTATTGATTTATTCATGAATTGCAATAAAAGTACAAAGGTTTTTTTAATTTAGCAGGGAAAACACCAAGCTTTTTATGTTAACCTAAAAAACCACCCTCATTTTTAAAAATTAAAATTATGAAAAAGAAGTATTTAGCATTTTTTGCCTTATTTTTATTTTTGGCGAACATTTTTACTGTTCAGTCCCAAACAAAATCGAATCTGGTAACACCGAAAGATTATTTTGGTTTTCAACCCGGAAGTGAAGGCAACCTTTATACCTACAGTCAGTTAATTGATTACTTGAAAGTACTCGATAAGGAGTCTCCGCGCTTGAAAATGGAGCAAATAGGAGAGAGCCCTATGGGACAAGCGATGTATATTCTTTTTATTTCTTCCGAAGAAAATATTCGTAATCTGGAGAAATACAAAGCAATGAATAAGACATTGATGCTAAATCCAAATCTGGATGAAAAGGAGCAGGCCCAATTGGTCGACGAGGCTAAAGTGTTCTTTTTAGCTACCTTGTCGATGCATTCCAGCGAAGTTGGTCCTTCGCAGGCCGCATCGTTAATTGCTTATGATTATGCAACTACTTCTGATCCTGAAATCCTTTCCTATTTTGATAATGTTGTTTATATGATGGTTCCAAATCATAATCCGGATGGTATGGATATGGTTGTAAACAATTACAAAAAGTACAAGGGCACTAAATACGAAGGAGCTACACTGCCCGGTTTATATCATAAATATGTCGGTCACGATAATAATCGCGATTTTATCACCCTTTCGCAAACCGATACCAAAGCTATTTCGACCATTACAAGTACCACATGGTTTCCTCAAGTTATGGTTGAAAAACATCAGATGGGCTCGCGCGGTCCTCGTTATTTTGTTCCACCCAATCACGATCCGATTGCTGAAAATATTGATCCGGGATTGTGGAATTGGACAGGATTATTCGGTACGAATATGATTAAAGACCTTACCGGTGCCGGATTAAAAGGGGTTTCGCAAGGTTATGCTTTTGATAATTATTGGCCGGGGTCTACGGAAACTTGTTTATGGAAAAATGTGATGTCTTTCCTTACAGAGGCTGCAAGTGTGGCTACAGCTACGTCTATTTATATAGAACCCAATGAATTATCCGTTAGTGGAAAAGGCTTGGCCGAATATGATATTAGTGCCAATATGCCCGATCCTTGGATGGGTGGTTGGTGGAAACTAAGCGATATTATTGATTTGGAACTGGTTTCAACAAAATCAATAATCAAAACGGCATCGTTTCACAAGAAAGAGATATTAACCTATACGAATAATTTATCCAAAAAAGAGGTGATGTTGGGCGCTACTCAAGCGCCTTATTATTATATACTTCCGGCACAACAACATGATCAAGGTCAATTACTGGCCTTTGTTAATCTGATGTTGGAGCATGGGATTCAGCTGAATACCTTAAAAGAGGATGTTGTGATAAATCAAACGCTTTTCTCAAAAGGTGCAGTGGTAGTTTCGCTAGCGCAGCCTTTCCGCGCCTTTGTTAAGGAGGTGATGGAAAATCAAAAGTTTCCGGTTCGTCATTATTCCAAAGATGGTCCTTTAATCGAACCTTATGATATTACGTCTTGGTCGCTGCCTTTACATATGGGATTAAAATCGGTTGAGATCAACAATCCTGTTGATGATTTGAGCTCAAAACTTGAACCCATTACGGCAGATGTTAGATTGGAGAATCAAATTCCGACGGATGCCGAATATGTTGTTTTACCGGTTAATCAAAACAAAAGTTTTGCGGCTGCCTTTGAATTAATGGGTAAAGGACAAAATGTATTTCGCCTTACGGCTGATCTCGAAAATGCTAAACAAGGTAGTTTTGCACTTAAGCTAAATGCAAAAAACAGAGCGCTAATTCAGGATAATTTAAATGAAAACGGCGTTTATGCTGAATTTACGGATGTAAAAATCGAAGGATTGGAAAAATTAAATAATCCCAAAATTGGTTTTGTCGAAACTTGGAACCATGATATGGATGCGGGCTGGACACGCTATGTTTTGGATTCGCATCATATTCCTTTCCAGTTAATTAGGCCTGATGAATTTAAAACCCTTGATTTGTCCACTTTTGATGTTTTGGTTTTCCCCTCTTCGTCGAAAGATATTTTATTGGAAGGAAAGAGAAAAGGATCTTCAGGAAATTATAATCCAAGCAGTTTGCCTCCTGAATATGCCAAAGGCATGGGTAAAGAAGGTCTTAAACGTGTTATGGAATTCGTAAACAATGGCGGTAATGTAGTTTCTTGGGGTTCTTCAAGCGATTTGTTTATGGGACCGATGAAAATCAATATTGGAAAGGAAGAAGAGGACTTTAGTTTGCCAATTTCGAATATAGCCGATCAATTAGAAAAGAAAGGTTTGTATGTTGCAGGTTCTTTGGCAACGGTAAATGTATTGGAAAATCATCCCCTAACTTTTGGATTAGAGTCGACGGCAAATGTGTTTTATAGAGGCGATCCAACTTTTCAGACGAATATTCCGGGTTTTGATATCGACCGACGTGTAGTTGCTTCTTTCCCAAAAGAAGATATTTGTCCGAGTGGTTATATGGAAAACGAGGAATTGTTAGCAAAACTACCAGCTGCTGTTTGGATTAAAAAAGGCGAGGGCCAAATGGTTTTCTATTCGTTTAGTCCACAGTTTAGGTCTTCAACGAGCGGTGTTTATAAGTTTTTATTTAATGCGCTTTTGTTGGATTAATAATTTAATCTAATTGAAAAAACGGCAAGAGGAGAAAATCTTTTGCCGTTTTTTTTTCTCGAAAAATCGCTAGGCTTTATTTCTTAACGTTTATCTTAGACAATTGAATTAAAGCAGCAATTGTGTTAATTCTTCAACCGTTTTACAAATGTATTCGGGATTTTCCTTCTTAACTATGCTATCTACACCATAACCATAACTTACCCAACAGCCTTTAATACGATTAAAATGCGCTCCCTGAATATCAAATTCTCGGTCACCAATCATTAAATATTCTTCGTTTGCTTTGTTTCCGGTAATTTCTTTCGCGTAAGCTACAACCTCTTTTTTATCTGTCCTGCTACCATCAATATTGGCTCCGGCAATAAAATCGATAAAGGGATCAATTTTAAAATGTTCAATCACTTTTTTAGCAAAATGAGTTGGTTTTGAGGTGGCTAGCGATAAGATTTTGTTTTGATTTTTCAGCGCCTTTAATAAATCAAAAATGCCCGGATAGATTGAATTTTCATAAATCCCTTTTTCGGCAAAATATTCTCGAAATATACGCACCATTTCAAAAGCTTCTTCTTCACTTAAGTGATATCTGTTTTTAAAAGAAAGATGCAAAGGGGGTCCAATAAAACAATGCAGTTCTTCCGGATGCTTTTCTACGATTCCTTTTTGTTTTAAGGCGTAATGGACAGAATTTAAAATGCCCTCTTTTGGATCTGTTAAAGTTCCGTCTAAATCGAATAAGAGAACATTTGTTTTACTCGTCATCAGAAAAAGAAAATTGATAACTCACAAAAACGCTCATTGTCTTCAGATTAGAATAATCCAAATTGCTGGCATCGACATCGTACACATTTTGAAATCCATACGTATAGCGTCCTTCAATTTGGAATAATCCAATTTTTGTTTGTAAACGGAACCCTAAACCTCCGGTCATTCCGAAATCTCCTTTTCGGGCTACTCGGTTTTCGTAATAAGGGAAATAATCAGATTCTTGATCTACAGTATGACTGCTTTCCTGATTTAATAAAAAAGCGAGATAAGGGCCAAAATTAACGAGAAACTTAAACCGATTTCCAAAATGCAAAGTAGTGAGCATCGGGATTTCGATGTAATTTAGCTTGGTATTGAAGGTATAATCACCGATAGGATTTTCTTCCCAACTTTTACTTATATAATTAGCTTCCAATTGAATGCCAACTGTTTTGGCATGAATATAACTAAATACCAATCCGAAAGTAGGAACAAAAGTACTACTCATTTGTTGAACAGGAATCCCAATGTCAATCAGGCTTGATGTTAAACCCGATTTTATCCCAAAACCAATTTGTTTCGGGTAAGTTTGTTCAATATCCTGACTAAATATGCTGAAGGGAATCAGCAGAAGTAAAAAGAGCGAAAAGCGCTTATATTGTGATTTATTTACGTGCACGATTTGGATATTTTTTCGAATAATTGAACGGAAGATTATAATAGATATTGTAATTGAATCCCATAATAAAAGTGCCGGAAGTTTTGCCATAACCCGGTATAAAGACCGCTGGATTTATTGTTTTGTCGCCCGACTGATAAATAAGTATTTTCATTCGCAGTCCTAAGCCCAGATAAATATTTTTCATCACTTCAACTTTAAAACCGGCCAAGGCTTCGCCCCAATGAGCCGAATTATCGAAACTGACTTCCTCCTGCGTTACATCGGGCCAGTATGTGGAACTTATTTGTGCATTTTCGATTCTTTGATTATAGGTGGCGAAAGCATAACGAAGCCCTAAATAGAACATATCTCGACTCTTATTCGGATTCTCTTTTCGCGTGTCAGAATCAAAACCGATACGAACATAAGATCCTTTGGAGAAATAATCCAAAACATCGCTCGACTCATTATACGAATTATAACCAAACTCAACAATGGCGTAGCGTTTTTTATCAAGTGTATAATCAACGGAAAAATCCAATCCGTCGATATTTGTTGTAACCGTGCCGATTAAAAAGTTGCTGATATCCAAGCCAATTTTCAAGTCACGATCGATAGGCTCTTTTGGCGTTTTCTTCTTTTCCTTTTTTGTAGTAGCCACCGATTCTTTCATTCTATTGGCATCTTCGCCAACTTTAATTTCTTGCGCCAGCACCGAAGTTGAAAAGAGAAAAAGCAGACTAAAAAATAAATTGAATATTTTCTGTTGAGATGACATCAATTTCGGGGTTGATTAAGACTAAATTTTTTAAACTATGCGTACTAAAATGAAAATCAGTAATAGTATAGGTATTTGTAACGCCACATTTTACGGAATTAAATAGCAAGTGTTTTTCGTAGCTAAAGGTAACTGTATCTTTTACTCCGGCAATACTCAAAACAAAGCTGGATTGGTTACTTGAATTATCTAAGGGAAAGTTTAATTCTTCTATTTCCACTTCGTTAATATATAAATTCGCGTTATCCCAATTTTGGGAATAAACAGAATCTACATCTATTGCATACGGAATTGTATCGAAAAGTCCGTCATTTTCATTTTCGCTTAACGTGTAGATAACGGCATTTAGTTCAATCGCATAGGGACTGCAAATCTCATTCTTTAAGCAAGAAGAAGCAATTCCAAACACGATTAAACTTATAAGTAACCAACTAATTCTTTTCAATTCTTTTCTTTTTTATTAGCAACAAAGGTAGCAAAGAGCAGGCAAACGACAAACATGTCAAAACTTAAATCCTTAATGTCCAAATCCGGCACAACGCACACATTTTCTACTTTCGGGCATCACGAATAAGCGACCGGTTGGAATCAAATCGCCGCAACTAATGCAATGATCTAGTTCAGGTTCGTCGAAAATGGAAAGCGCATATTCTAAACCGTTTAATTGATCAATCTTTTTTCGTAAGCCCGATTCGTTCACGCTTTTATTGTTGATTGCATCCATGCGACTTACTCTGCCAATGGCGCAATCGGGTTCTATCGGCTGTGTGAGTTCTTTTAAATCAGTGATTTGACGATTAAGCCTTTCAATCTTATTATAGATCAATGCTTTTAACTTTATTTTCTCTTCTGCTGTCATCAAAAAATTTTAACAAATGTACATTTTCTAAGAATTCATACAGCAAATCCAATGGTTAAGTTTATTTTTGCTTAGAAACTGTAAAATTTCAACTGTCTATGCCTATTTCTGTTGAGCAAATGAACAAAACAAGCAAGGGTACTTTAATGGAAGTGCTTGGTATTGAATACTTAATTGTTGAATCCGGTTATATAAAAGCCAAAATGCCTGTCGATGAAAGAACCCGACAGCCTTATGGAATTTTGCACGGAGGAGCAAGTGTAGCCTTGGCCGAAACCATTGGTAGTATTGGATCTGCTATACTTATGGGCGATGTTAAAGCCGATGTAAGAGGTGCCGGGATAACGGCCAATCATGTAAAAGCAAAAAAAGAAGGTTGGGTTTATGGAGAAGCCAGAACCATTCATGTTGGAAAAAACACGCATATCTGGGATATTCAAATTACGGATGAAAACGGCGATTTAGTTTCGACAGCACGCTTAACCAATTTTATTATTTTAAAATAAATGAATGCTGCTTTGAATCTTGTTCATCAATTATTGCTTGAAAAAGGGATTGCTTTTGTAAGGTATAGTCTACCGGAGAGCAAAATAAGTGAAACCTTAATTTGCTATCATCCTGCTTCTTTTCAAAACCTAAACGAATTGGCAGAAAAGGAAGCAGAAGGATTTGTATTTGCTCCCTTTGCACCCGATGAAAAATCGCCTCTTTGGTTTTATCATGCCGATATTACACTTGATGAATATGCAGCTAATCAAAATGTTATTGATTATTTGTCTGGTTTGCCCGATAGCAAAATACGCAGCCCTTTTAATCCTAAATCAACTACAAAATCAGAATACAGTACAGCATTTAGTACTTATCTTAACGCATTGAAATCAAGAAAATTAGATAAAGCTATTTTGTCCAAAATAAGAGTGAAACAGAAAACGATCGAGTCGCCTTTGGCCATTTATACTAAACTGGTTGAAGCCTACCCTACGGCTTTTGTTTATATGATAAATTTGCCTTCCGGCGATTTATGGATGGGGGCTACACCTGAGCGCTTGATTCAGCAAGAGAAGGATGGAATCCAAACGATGGCGCTGGCCGGAACGCAGCAGCTTAATCAGCGAAAAGTGAATGATATTGTTTGGGAGAAAAAGGAGATTGAAGAACAAGCTTATGTAAAAAACTATGTGTTGAACCAATTAAATTCGGTTTCGGATGCTGTTCAAGTTTCTGCTAATTATACCGTTGCAGCCGGTAATTTGGTTCATTTAAGAACGGATTTTGTTGTCAATCAATACTTTAATCGAGCGGAAATATATAATTTGGTAAACCTATTGCATCCCACACCGGCGGTTTGTGGTATTCCTTTAGAAGAGGCAAAAGCGTTGATTTTACAAACAGAAAAACACGATCGAGAATATTATACGGGCTATTTAGGGCCGATAAATAAAAATTCTTTGGCGTTGTTTGTGAATTTGCGTTGTATGAAAATAGAACAAGAAAACTTTGCTTTATATGTTGGTGGCGGCATTACCCGTGATTCTGAACTGGATAAAGAATGGGATGAAACCGAAGCTAAAGCGCAGACGCTATTATCGGTTCTTGCTTTTTAATACCGTTGATTCCGAACGAAAGGCAGAATCTCTAGCCCTAGCCAAGTTTCTCTTCGACAAAACCCAGTGAAATAATGGATTATCAAGCTTGACTTAATCTTAAATAAAGTTGCGTTATCGCTGAAAAATTACGCTTTTTCTATCCGAATACGAGCATCAACGGCAACCACCGATTTTTTAGTTCCTAAAAGTGGATTTAAATCCAATTCTTTTATTTCAGGTGCGGCTTGCAGCAAGGCTGATAAACGCCATAGAACATCCGCAAATTTATCTTCATTAATCCCCGCTTTTCCTCGAATACCTTTAATAATAGGATAGCTTTTTAGGCTACGAATCATTTTTTGTGCTTCTGAATAAGAAATAGGAGCAAGGTTATAACTCACGTCTTTTAATACTTCAATAAAGATACCTCCAAGACCACAAAGTATTAAATGGCCAAATTTATCTTCGTATTTAGCGCCAACAAAGAGTTCGGTGCCGCTAAGCATAGGTTGTATCAAAACGGCTGTTGTTTCCGGAATTTTTATCATTCTGTTGAATTCCTTTCTAACTGATTTGGCATCTTTTACATTTAAAACAACACCGCCAACATCCGATTTGTGGATAGGACCAACCACTTTCATTACTACAGGAAACCCGAGGCGTTCGGCTTGTGATACAGCAATATCAGCCGTGCCGCAAGTGGCTTCTCCGGCTCTCGGAATTCCAGCTCCATCTAACAAAGAACGTACAGCAGAAGGCGGTAAATATCCATCTTCGTTACTGTCGATAATGGCTTGAATATAACCGAAGTCAATTTCTAAAGATTCTTTCTTCTCTTTTGTTGGTTTTGGGGTATTGTATATTCGAGCTAAAGCATTTCCTAGATTGACTTCATCAGGGAAATTGATATTCCCTTTTTCTAAAAAGAAGGCCACTTCTTTTGCAGCCGTAAAAGTAGATGGAAGTACAGGATAAATGGGCTTTTTGGAAGTTCTTATTTTTTCATCCAGCAGTTCGTAAACATCAAAGATGGGAGCCAATCCGGGAGTGCCAAATATCACAATCATACCCTCTATTTGATCAAAATCGTTATTTATGGCATCGATAATGATGCCCAATTGTTCGGCAGTTCCTGTTGCCAGAAAATCTATGGGATTAGCAACCGATGAACCCGCAAATAATTTCGCTTTTAAAGCGTCTGCTTTTTCGCCGGTAATGGCAGGAATTTCCAATCCGCCTTTAGAAAGGGCATCGGTTAACATTACTGCCGGACCGCCGGCATGTGTGATTATGGCTAAGTTTTTTCCGGGAAGCGTTGGGTACATAAACACAGAGGCAACCGCTATTAAATCTTCGCGACCATAACAACGAACGATACCCGCTTTTTGAAATAAAGCATTCACCGCCTCATCGGGACTGGCCAAAGCACCAGTATGTGAAGAAGCGGCACGACTTCCGGCTTCGGAAGAGCCTGCTTTAATTGCCGCAATTTTACATCCTTTTTGAATTAAAGATTTAGCGTGCTTGAGTAATTTTTGAGGGTTATTAATGGTTTCTATATAGAGTAGTTTTACTCTACTGGATTTTTCTGCATCGAAAGTGATATCCAAATGCTCAAGCAAATCTTCTACACCTAATTGGGCAGAATTCCCTACTGAAAAAATGCTTGAAAAGCTTAATCCTTTTGCAATTCCGGCTTCCATAATAAAAGCCGCTGTAGCGCCTGATCCGGAGATAAAATCACATCCTTTCGGGTCGAGTTTTGGAATGGGTTCCGTAAAAATACTATGATGGTTTTGTGTTAAGATACCTGTGCAATTGGGTCCAATTAAAGCGCCTTGGTATTTGTTTATCTGATCGACAATTTGTTTTTCTAATTTTGCTCCCGCTTCACTCTCCTCACTAAATCCGGCTGATAAAATGATAAAAGCTTTTGTTTCTTTTTTTTCGGTAAGTAACTGAATAGCAGGAAATGTATATTTGGCCGCAATGGCAATAATGGCCAAATCAACCGTGGGCAAATCATTTAAATCTTTATAACTGGTAATGCCTTGAACCAGGTCTTCTTTAGGATTAGACACATAGAGTTTTCCGGAATAGTCTCCATCGATTAAGTTTTTTAAGACTTTTCCTCCGGGTTTATGAATATCATTCGATCCTCCTATAACAAGAATACTTTTTGGGTTAAATAGCTGATTAGCAATCATTTTGTTTGACTTTAATTGAAATTAGGTGTTTGGCAAAATTAGGGCTTTATTTTTGCATTCTGTTAAAACTATAACAAAAAAACCGCTCTTTTGAAGCGGTTTCTTAAAAATCATAAGCTTAGATTAATAAAGAAATTGCAATTCTCTATACCCAAATTCAGGTAAATACCAATCGTTGTATTCTGTTCCATTGCTCTCAACCCAAGGGATAAATTTTAAATAAGCTTTATTAATAGCTTCTTTTTCAACAGGAATTTCAAAGCTTGTTGGGATATTTATTGCCCAAGGAAGATTGCTAACGGTCTTGTATTTGTTCGCATTTAATAGCGCTGTTGCATCATCATAGGTTCCAAAATAGCTTGGATCTGCTAAATCGCTAGGCGAATAATTGGGTAAATGAACTTCTCTACCACGCGTTTTATTCACCATAATAAAGGGGTTAAACGGTGCTGAACCAAACTGAGCAAGAGGAATTGGATCTTTGAAAGTGACTACTATGTTTATTTTTGAATCAGCACTTATATTGCGAGGATCGTATTGATCGCCTTGCGCAAAATGATACCAGGCATTATCGAAAACGATGATCGTCGCATTCGTTTGACCTGCCTCTACACCTGTAGATGTTGTAGTAATGTATTGAGTAGAAGACAATAAAAGGGAAGTGCCGGTAACAGAACTCACTTGTTCGCTTAAAATATTTTCCATTTCAAAGGCAAAACCATTGCGATGACTTCCTCCGACAAATTTAACTTCGAAATTAGCTTCCATTTTAACAACTTCATTATTTGCGTTGGTAATAGAATTGAAATTGTATTCGATAACCAAGTCGTTAAAATCATAATCTCCGGTAGAGGGCCATAAATCTTCGAAGGCTAGTGTTCCATTTGTTTCTTTATTTGGGTAATAATTATTGAATGCAATACGTGCATCGTTAGGATAATTATCGTCATTATCGGCAACACCATCGCCATCGGCATCAGCAATTTCAGCACCGTTTTTTAAGATTGATCCGGCATCTACTGCACTTACAGGATTTGTGGTAATATAAAAGACAGCATCGTTAAAATCATCGTCCCCATGTGGGCGTTGCTGATCTTCAAAGGAAATGAGGAATAAATCGTATTCGGTGTCTTTTAAGAGAACCGTATGCTGTTTGTATTTAGCATCCGATTCCGGATTTAAATTTTGGTGAGAGAAAAAATAATTGTAGCCATCACTTACTGATTTTGAGCCTTGATTATAACCATTTGCTATCAATAACCATCCAATAGAAGTTCCGGCAGGAAATTGACCAATATATACTTTATCACCGGAAACTAATGATCCGCCACTGCCTGAAAAAGAGGTGTTTGGGAAAATAAGTGTGGCCTTGTTAATATCTGAAACGCTCTGAGGTGGATTGTTTTTATCGTAAGTATAAAAGGCAAGGCTATTTAAATAACCTGCACCTTCCGAAACAAATGTAACCCAAACATCCGCCTTTTCGATAAGGTTTATATTTTGTTCGTTTGATTGAAGCAAATATTCAGGATGATAACTTGGAACGGGTTGGTATTCGGGCAATGCTGCATTGATCATTTTAAGAAAATCGGCAGATATATAATCGCGCTTGTTTTCCAAATAATTAGGTCTCCCGTATTTATCCCACTTACCCAATGTTGCCAACGGAATTTTAGTTTCCGTCTTCGCTTTAAATGCGGCTGAAGATTTGGTTTCGTTTTCCGCTTCCGGGATAGCTCCAAAGGTATAATTGAATTGATTATACACGATGGCCACTTTTACTTCGTTAGCAAAACCAATATAATTGGTACTTACAACTAAAGAGTCAACAGCATTTGCAATAGTATAACTGCTTTGAAAAGTGCCATTCGCGTTGGTAAATCCATTGAAGATTTCTTTTCCGCCATTGGCTTTGTAATCTGTAAATACACTGATTTTAATATGAGGGATTGCTTTCCCTTGATTATCTATGGTTTTAATGGTAAAATCAACCTTTGAAGAAGTTTCCCAGTTAAAATTCTCACTCGCTTTTAGGTTGGACATATCTACATCCTGATAAGTAGGAGCTGGATTTTCTTCCAGCGTAAGTTTTTTGGTGCATGAACTGAATGCGATGGTTAAACTTAAGAATAAAATAATAGATAGATAGTTTTTCATTTTGATTTTTTTTTGAAGGATTTTGTAGTATTTGATACAAACATAAGTCGCAGATTTGACTTGTGAAACCTGCAATTTGTAATTGTGGATGAGGAGAAAGTAAATGTTGCGTTTAGGGTTGAATGAGTTTTTTTAGGAGATACAAAAGTGGCCATACGCGTACGAGTTCTGCAGGATAGCACAAAAAAAAAGACCACCCTTTTGGAGTGGTCTGTATCGTAAATAAATCTTTTTAATAAATAAATTCTGAATCGCGGTAGCCGGATAAATCGAGGTACCAATCCGGAAATAAAGTACCACTGCTTTCTACCCAACTGATAAATTTTAAATAAGGCGTTGAAATTGATGCTTTTTCGATTGGATAATCAAACTGACTAGGGAAATTAATTGCCCAAGGAAGATTCCCTACGGATTTATATAATTTTCCAGTCGACAAACTTGAATCGTCGTTGTATTCTCCAAAATAACTTAAATCGGCCAAATTGGTTGGTTGATAATTAGGCAGATGCAATTCGCGACCTCATTCTTCATTAATAATAATAAAGGGATTAAAAGGGGCTAAACCAAATTGATCCAGTGCAATTGGTGTTGTAAATGTGATTACAATCTGTACGGTTTTTGTTGGCTCAACAAAGGCTTTGCTTGGATCGGTATTCCAAAAACCTTGATTATGATTTTTTGCATTGTCCAAAACAATTATAGTTGCATTGGTTTGACCGGCTTCCGTACCATTACTGTTCAAGTTAATATAGCCTTCTTGTAAATCGCTTCCGCTCACTGAATTTACCTGACTGCTTAGAATATTACTCAATTCGAAACCAAAACCATTTTTAAATCCGGCGCCATTGGCACGTACCAGAAAATTGCCTTCGAGTTGAACAACTTTATTAGCCGCATTTGTTACCGTATTAAAATTATAATCCAAGATCAAATCGTTAAAATCATAATCTCCTTTTGATGGCCATAAATCTTCAAAGGCTAAAGTGGCATAATTTCCCTCGCTAGGGTAATAATTGTTAAAGGCTTTGTTGGCATCATCTGGATATTCATCCATATTGTTTTCTACGCCATCTTTATCGCTGTCGTTATCCACATAAACGGCTCCCATTTTAGGGATTCCCTTATTGCTAATTCCATCAGAAGGATTAGATGTAACATAAAATACGACATCATTAAAATCGTTATCCCCGCCCGGACGTTCTAAATCTTCAAACGCAATTAAAAACAAATTGCGTTCTTCGTCTTTTAATAAAACGATATGTTGTTGATTATCCGGATTGCTTTCGGGGTTTAAGTTTTTTTGAGAAAAGAAGTAGTTTTTTCCATCGGTAACATCTTTTTCCTTGGTATCAAATCCATCTGTAATTAATAACCAGCCTATAGAAGTGCCTTCGTCAAACTCTCCAATATTTACTTTGTCGCCAGAATACAATCCTCCGCCACTGTGTTTAAAAGAAGCATTGGGGAAAACGATAGTAGCTTCATCGATGTCATCGATAGACTCTGGTGGATCATCTTCTTCGAAAGTATAAAAACACAGTGTATTTAAATAACTTGCACCTTCGGTAACAAAAGTAACATACACATCAGACTCTTCCGTAAGCGTAATGTATTGTTGATAATCGCTTGAAAGGTATTCCGGATGATAATCTGGAACGGATTGGTTTTCGGGCAAAGCATCGTTTAAATCAGATAAAAAATCAGATGAAATATCATCGCCATTTTTTTCTAGGTATTTTGGTGTACCATCCGATTTCCAGCTTCCTAAATCTTTTAAATCTATTTCATCATCGTCTTGTGTTCTTTTAAATGAAATTGTAGCGGCTTCATCGTCGGTACGGTCTGGAACTCCGCCAAAGGTCCAATCTATCTTACCTTCAACTACGGGTACTTTTACTTCACTTACAAAACCAAGATAATTTGTAGCTACAACCAGCGAATCGGTTACGGTAGCCAAGCGATAATCTGTTTGAAAATGGCCATCGGAATTTGTGAAACCGCTGGCTATATCTTTTCCGTCATATACCTTATAATCTGTTCTCAAACTCACTTTGATATCTGCAATTGCAGAACCGTTATTTGATAAGGTGTAAATGGAGGCTTTTACGTAAGAAGAGGTTTCCCAATCGAAATCTTCGTTAACAATAAGCTCTCCAAAAACGGAATTTTCATCTACGGGATTAGGCTCTTCTAATAAAGGGAGCGTTTTGGTACAGGACACAAAAAAAAGCGCGATTAAAACGTACAGTGCGTAGGTCTGAATCTTGTGGTTGGTTGCTAAGTTCTTCATCTTACAATTTTTAATAAAGTCAAATATACACATTTTATACTTTGTGTTCATCTACCAATTCGTAATCGGGCATTTCTAACTCGTAAGCGTACTCTTTTGGGAGGCATATCTTATCACTCTGTATAGTTTTTTATTTGCTTATAACCAACCAATTGGTCGTAGGTTGTTCCGGGTGCGCGATAATAAACCCGAATTGTATAGGTGTTTGGCGTCTGAAAAAAACTGCCTTCTATCGCGGCCACATCAGCCGTTTTTGTATTCTTTTGTTTGAGTGCATATTGATAGCTATAATACCCTTGTTTTAAAAGCAATTTTGTTTCGTACACATGAGACGCAAAATCATAGTTTAGTTTATGGCTCAAACTCCATAAATCAAAACCGCCAAGTAAATAAACATCGCCATCGAGAAAAGGGCTCTCGCTATAATAGAGAAAATGTACCATTGCATATTCACTTTCAATATCAGCATTTTGGTAATCTTTTGTTTCGATAAAAAATTTCCCAAATTGAGTGGGTTCATTTTTATAGGTTTTATTGGCTCTTGATTTAGAAAGTAAAAGTTCTATTTCGTCGACTGAGCCTTCTTTGTTAATGGCATAAACATACTCTGAATTGTAATCCAAGCTCGAAAAATCGAAAAAACGAAAAGTATTTAATCCCGGAAAAATATTGCCCTTTTGCAGATTGAAATCGAGAATTCCATCTTTTATGGAGAGCGGTTCTAGCTGATTTATTTGATTATCGTAGCGGCCGTTTTGTTGAATTTGAGTTGAAATTTCGCGCGAAGGAAAATAGCTGTTTAAGCCACTGATATTCACTTTGAAATTGATTTCTTGAGCACTTTTGAGCAGCTCGGGATTGCTAGGAGCTATGATTTCGCCACCGATGGTGCAAAGCGGATCAACGACATACAATTTCTTAGTGATTATTGGATTTTCCTCGTCATTTTCGGGATAAATTTTTAAGATATAATTTCCTGAATAACGAAACTGAATAGCATCATTTGGTATTTGAAGACTGTAGTGAATATACGGCACTTTTGTATTTATTGAAAACGTATAGTCTTCGATATAATCTTCGATATAACCTTGCAAATATTCATTGGGTGATAATTCGGAAATACGCCATTGCGCATCGCAATGAATTAAGGTATAAGCAAATAAACGGTAATCACTATCTAACTCATCAAAGGCTAAAGTCAGTTGGTTTTGTTCGTTTAGAAAAATTACAGGTTCTCCAAGACGTTCATTTTCAGGAAAAAGCTCCACGGTTTTTATATTCGAATTTAAAATCTGATCAGAAAAAACCGACTGGCCTTGTATGTTTATCGAAAAAGAAAAAAGAACAAAAAGGATTAAATAATTTCTCATTTCAATAGATTTTTTGTGAATGCTATTTATCAAAAATAGACATTTATATTTTCTCTGCTCTTAAGGAAAAAAAATGTTTTAAACGATTTTATCAAGAAAAGAGGGGAGTGTTTAAGGTTTTTTTAGTTGCAATTTTGTTCATTATAAACGTCTAAATATTGGAAAGCTGATAAAAATCAGTTCAAAATACAACCCAAGTTGTAATATATAATTAATCTATATAAGCAAATGGAGAGCTTATATTTTTTATTATCCTGATAAACAGTATTATAAGAGCAAACATATGGTAAAGATGTAAATAATTACGATTATCAATTATAATTGTTATTTAAAAAACATTTTAATAATTTAGCCCCGTTTTTAAGCTGGAGAAATCATGGTTTTTTCCCTGGTAAAGAGATTAAAAGAAATAATGAAATTTAGACTTATAAACTCAAGATTATTTAAGAACATTCAATACTAATTTCAGTCAAATAAAATTTATGTCAGAAATAATTAAAATTAAGAAGGGTTTGCAGATAAAACTTCAGGGAGAGGCCGATAGAACGGTTAGCGATCTAAGCTCCACGAAGTATGCATTAAAACCTACCGATTTTATTGGCGTATTTCCAAAATTGAACGTGAAAGAAGGTGATACAGTAAAAGCGGGTAGTCCGGTATTTTTTGATAAATATCGCGATAATATTCAGTTTCCATCACCTGTAAGCGGAACAATAACAGAAATTAAAAGAGGAGCCAAGCGTGTTTTATTAGAAATACGAATAGAAGCTGATGGCTCCAATGAATTCGTCGATTTTGGAGCTGCTAATCCATTAGATTTAAAGCGGGAAGCAATTACGGAGAAATTATTGCAAAGCGGGCTGTGGTCTTTAATAAGACAGCGTCCTTATTCGGTAATAGCTAACCCGGATGAAAGTCCAAAAGCCATCTTTATTTCGGGTTTCGACAATGCCCCTTTAGCTGTTGATTACGACTTTGTTTTGCATAACAAAGGCGAAATTTTTCAAACAGGTTTGGATGCATTGGCCAAATTAACCAACGGTAAAGTGCATTTGAACTTGCATGCAGAAGACACCCAAACCAAGGTGTTATTAAAAGCAAAAAACGTCGAAATTAACTTGTTTAACGGTAAACATCCGGCAAGTTTAGTTGGAACGCAAATTGCAGCTATCGATCCTATAAATAAAGGGGAAATAGTTTGGACTGTCAATGTTCAAGATGTTTTAACCATAGGGAAATTATTTTTGGAAGGAAAATACGATGCCGATAAGCTGTTTGCTGTTGCAGGTTCTGAAGTGTTAAAACCACATTATATCCGAGCAAAAAGAGGTGTTTGTATTCACGATATTGCTACCGGTAATGTAACCGAAGGAAATAACCGTTTTATCAGTGGAAATCCATTAACCGGAACACAGATTGATAGCAATGGTTATATTGGTTTTTACGATAACCAGATCAGTGTTATTCCGGAAGGCGATCATTCTCAATTTATTGGTTGGATAACACCAAACTTGGATAAGTTTAGTTTTTACCGCTCGCTCTTTTCTTGGTTTACGCCTAAAAAAGCCTATCGTTTAGATACCAATTTAAATGGTGGAGTACGCGCTTTTGTTATGACCGGTCAATTCGAAAAAGTATTTCCTTTCGATATTTACCCAATGCAGTTGATTAAAGCCATTATGAGCAAAAATATCGATGCGATGGAAAATTTGGGTATTTATGAAATTGATGCTGAAGATTTTGCTCTTATCGAATTTATTAGTACTTCGAAAATTGAAATTCAATCTGTAGTCGCTGATGGACTTGAGTTTTTAAGAAAAGAAATGAGTTAATCGAAAAAATCGAACGTTAAATGAAAGCTTTACGAAATTATATAGATAAAATTAAGCCAAATGTTGAGGAAGGAGGGAAGTTTCATTATATGCTTTCTACTTTTGAAGCATTTGAAACTTTCTTGTTTGTTCCAAAAACAGTTACAAAAAAAGGAAGTCATATTCGCGATGCCATCGATTTAAAGCGTACCATGTTTATGGTAGTTGTTGCTTTAATTCCTGCTTTGCTTTTCGGAATGTGGAATGTTGGTTATCAGCACAACCTTTCCATAGGTGCTGAAGGTACTTTAATTAGTAATTTCTTCTATGGATTTTGGTTGGTAATTCCACTTATTATTGTATCCTATGTGGTAGGTTTAGGAACGGAATTTATTTTTGCACAAATACGCGGTCACGAAGTGAACGAAGGTTATTTGGTTTCCGGATTCTTGATTCCCTTAATTGTGCCTGTTACTACGCCTTTATGGATGGTTGCTTTAGCTACAGTATTTGCGGTTATTATCGGAAAAGAAGTTTTTGGTGGTACGGGAATGAATATTATGAATCCGGCATTAATTGCACGTGCATTCCTTTTCTTTGCTTACCCTTCAAATATGTCGGGCGACAAAGTTTGGATTGCTGAAAAAGCCGATGCATTCTCCGGTGCTACTCCATTAGGTCAGTTAATGACAGCTACAGACAAAGTTCATTTGCCTTCTGTTTCTGATGCCTTTTTTGGTTTTATTCCGGGTTCGGTTGGCGAAACATCTACTTTCGCTATTTTAATAGGTGCCATAATTTTATTGTGGACAGGAATTGCCAGTTGGCGAGTTATGTTTAGTGTTTTTGTTGGTGGCTTTGCTATGGGCTGGCTTTTTAATGCAGTTGGTGGAAACGCTTATATGCTTGATGTTCCAGCGTATTATCATTTGATTTTAGGTGGATTTGCATTTGGTGCTGTGTTTATGGCTACCGATCCTGTTACGGCTGCCCAAACAAATACCGGAAAATATATTTATGGTTTACTCATTGGTATTATGGCAGTGCTCATACGCGTATTGAATCCGGCTTATCCGGAAGGAATGATGCTTGCGATTTTACTTTTAAATGTATTTGCTCCACTTATCGATCATTATGTTGTTCAGGCAAATATCAAACGTAGAGTAAAACGGGCTAAACTAATTTCTGTTAACCATTAAAATCAAGAAAAATGAATACAAATAGTAATACTTATATTTTTATTTATGCTTCTGTAATGGTTATTATAGTAGCCGCTGTTTTATCGACTACTGCTACCTTATTAAAAGGAAAGCAATTACAGAATGTGAAAAATGAAAAAATGCAAGCGATACTTGCATCTGCTGATATAGAATCTACTCCAGAAAACGCAGAGACCACCTATAATAAATTCATTACTCAAGAATGGGTAATCAATCAAAAAGGCGAAATTGTTGATTTATACAAAAATGGCGCTTTTGAAAAAGGTAATCTTCGTGCTTTTGATCTGAATATGAAAACGGAACTTTACAAAAAAAGTAAAGGCGAAGCTTTTTTATCTCCTTTATTTGTTTGTACTGTGAATGGAGAAACCTTTTACGTTATCCCATTATTAGGAAAAGGTTTGTGGGGCCCTGTTTGGGGAAATATGGCACTCCTTTCCGATTTTAAAACGGTGAAAGGTGTTGTTTTCGATCATAAAGGAGAAACTCCGGGTTTAGGTGCTGAAATTGTCTTTCCCTCATTTACCAAGCCCTTTATAGGCAAAACCATTTTTGATGATCAGGGCAACTTTACTTCTATAATGGTAGTAAAAGGTGGAATAGCCAAATTAGCTGAAGATCAGCAAATCCATGGGGTCGATGCTATCTCGGGCGGTACGATTACATCCAATGGTGTTAATGATATGCTGTTCGATTGTTTAGAAAATTATGTTCCATATATTAAAAGCATAAAATAATGAGTGAGCAAGTACAAAAAGAATCGATGTTTTCTACTAAAAACATCAAATTACTAACCGATCCAATTGGGAAAGATAACCCAATTACCGTACAGGTTTTGGGTATTTGTTCTGCGCTTGCTGTTACAGCCAAGCTCGAACCTGCCATTGTTATGTCTATCTCTGTAATGTTTGTGCTCGGTATGGGTAATGTTATCATTTCTTTATTAAGAAATAGTATCCCTCAACGTATCCGAATCATCGTTCAATTGGTCGTTATTGCAGCTTTGGTAATTATTGTCGATCAAATATTAAAAGCCTATGCTTATGAAGTAAGTAAACAGCTTTCGGTGTTTGTAGGATTGATTATCACCAACTGTATTATTATGGGTCGTTTCGAAGCTTTTTCGATGGCAAATAAACCTTGGCCTTCATTTTTAGATGGTATTGGAAACTCCATTGGATATGGTTTGATATTGGTCATTGTAGCCTTTTTTCGTGAGCTTTTTGGTTCAGGAACCATTTTAGGTTGGGAAGTATTTAAATCTATCGGACTTTATGAAATTGGTTATGTAAATAATGGATTTATGATTTTGCCTCCAATGGCACTTATCGTTGTTGGTATTATCATTTGGGTTCAACGCAGTAAGAATCCTGATCTTATTAAAGACTAAGGTTTACAAAAAAAATTAGAAACGATGCAAGAAATATTTAACATATTTATAAAATCCATATTTATCGACAATATGGTCTTTGCCTATTTCTTAGGCATGTGTTCTTATATCGCAGTGTCTAAAACGGTAAATACTTCCGTTGGTTTAGGAGCTGCAGTAATCTTTGTTTTGGGAATCACCGTTCCGGTAGACTATTTAATGAATGAATACTTATTAAAACCAGGGGCTTTAGTTTGGTTGGGCGAAGAATTTGCCGATGTTGATTTGAGCTTTTTAAGTTTCATTATGTTTATTGCAGTAATTGCTTCAATGGTTCAATTGGTGGAAATGGTTGTTGAAAAGTTCTCCCCTGCGTTATATTCTTCTTTAGGAATCTTTTTACCCTTAATTGCGGTAAACTGTGCGATACTAGGAGGTTCTTTATTTATGCAAGAACGTGAATATCAATCGTTAGGAGAAGCTACTTCCTTTGCCTTAGGTTCTGGTATTGGTTGGTTTTTGGCTATTGTAGGTATTGCCGCTATTCGCGAAAAGATACATTATTCAAATGTACCTGCTCCATTAAAAGGAATTGGAATTACATTTATTATTACAGGCTTAATGGGAATCGCTTTTATGAGCTTCCTAGGCATTAAGTTATAAGTTGAACTTTAAAAAAACAAAACGATGTTATTAAATATTGGAATCGGAACTATCGTTATTTCAAGTATAATTGTCTTCTTAGCTGTGATTTTAATCCTTGTGATGGTATTGCTCTTTGCTAAGAAAAAGCTTACTCCGCAAGGCGATGTTAAAATCACTTTAAATGGAGAAAGAGAGATAATTACTTCACCTGGATCAACGGTGTTGGCTACGCTGGCTTCTCAAAAAATCTTTTTGCCTTCTGCCTGCGGTGGTGGAGGAACTTGCGGTATGTGTACTTGCCAAGTAAATAGTGGTGGAGGAACAATTTTACCTACCGAAGTGGGCTTTTTCTCGCGAAAAGAACAAATGGCCAACTGGCGTTTAGGTTGTCAAGTAAAAGTTAGGGAAGATATGGAAATTGAAATCCCAGCTGAAATCTTTGGTATTAAGAAATGGGAATGTACGGTTATCTCAAATGATAATGTGGCTACATTTATTAAAGAGTTTGTTGTTCAGCTTCCTGAAGGAGAAAATATGGAATTCAGATCGGGTGGATATATTCAAATCGATGTACCTGCTACCACCGTCAATTTCAAAGATATGGATATTGGAGAAGAGTACCGTGGCGATTGGGATAAATTTAAAATGTGGGATTTACAAATGAAGAATCCTGAGCCTATTTATCGCGCTTATTCTATGGCCAATCATCCTGCAGAAGGAAATATTGTAATGCTGAATATCAGGATCGCTACCCCTCCATTTGATAGTAAAGCCGGTGGCTTTATGAATGTGAACCCGGGTATTTGCTCCTCTTATATATTCTCTCGCAAGCCGGGCGATAAAGTGATGGTATCAGGCCCTTATGGCGAATTCTTTATCAAACCTACCAAACGCGAAATGATGTTTATTGGCGGTGGTGCCGGAATGGCTCCAATGCGCTCTCATATCTACGATCAATTTTTGACGCAGAAAACCGATCGTAAAGCGACTTTCTGGTATGGTGGCCGCTCTTTACGCGAATTGTTCTATGTCGAAGAATTTGAAGCTATTGAACGCGATAATCCTAATTTTAAATTCCATATCGCATTGTCTGAACCTCAACCGGAAGATAATTGGAAGGGATATGTCGGATTTATTCATCAGGTGATTATGGATGAGTATTTGAAAAATCATCCGGAGCCGGAAGAAATAGAATTTTACCTTTGCGGTCCACCAATGATGAATCAGGCGGTTTTAAAAATGCTTGATGATTATGGAGTGCCCCAAGAAATGATAGCCTTCGACGATTTCGGAGGATAAAGAAAAAAATAGCTGCTCTTATAATGATAGCAGCTATTTTTTTAGCTTTGCTAAAACAAATAACTTACATTTAATTTATTCCTAATGAAAAAAAGTAATTTCTTAATACTACTCTTTCTCTTCGGTATTTCTCTATCTTCTTTTGGACAGTATAATGCTAACGAGACAGCGCAAAATTATGCAATTGAAAACGATAATAATTTATCCATAATGATTTCTGATGTTTTGGTTCGTAGAGTCTCTTTGGAATACGAACATGTGCTCGGCGATGGAAAAATGTCTTTCAATGTTCCTTTATCTATTACGCTTTCGCCTTATGGTGATTTATGGTCAGATGAAGTGCATTGGTGGCTGGGTATGGGTATAAAATTTTATCCTACCGGACAAGGTATACTTCGTTATTTTATAGGTGCAGAGTTTAGACTTCTTTCGGTTGGTGAAGAAACCTATTATTGGGAAGGAGAATATCCAAATGAAAGCTATTATTCTCGTTTTGAAAACTACTTGAATACAGCCTTTTTAATTAATAATGGCCTCATCTATTCGCCAACTGGTAACTTTTTTGTAAGTGCAAATATTGGCTTTGGCTTTCTATCGCGAAGTGCCGATTCAACTTATGAGCAATTGGTACCTTATGCTACTCCAAGTTTTAGGTTAGGTTTTAAATTTTAGCATGATTAAATTGCGTTTTAAGAATCTCTTTGTTTTAGGTGTCGCGCTTTTCTTTGCTGCATGTTCGCATAAACCCGAACGCATGCAATTATTAGGCGAAGCACAAGGAACCTATTATTCAATCATTTATTTTGATGATTTAAATCGGAATCTAAAAGTAGAAGTGGATTCAATATTAGATGCTTTTGATCAGTCCGTGTCGATTTATCAACCTCAAAGCATTGTGAGCAAAGCAAATAGAAACGAAGATGTAGAGCTCGATACTTGGTTTGTGACCAATTTTAATGAAGCCATACGAATAGCAAAACTTACGGATGGCGCCATGGATATAACCATTGGCCCTTTAGCAAATGCATGGGGATTTGGAAATTATGCTCATCCTGATAAAATTGACCCCATTTTAATTGATAGTTTAAGGAAACTGGTCGATTATCGTGCGGTGCAAATCGTAAACAATCATTTGATTAAAAAAGATCCACGTATGCTCCTTAATTTCAATGCCATTGCTCAAGGAAATTCGGTGGATGTTTTGGGAGCCTATTTTTCATCTTTAGGTATTGATAATTATTTAATTGATGTTGGCGGCGAATTGCTGGCCAAAGGGGAGAAGCCAAACAATGAAAAGTGGAAAGTGGGCATTGAAAAGCCGAGCGAGAATTCGGATGATGAACGCGAACTGGAACATACATTTGCTTTAAAGGATTGTGCATTAGCTACTTCCGGAAATTACCGGAAATACTATGAAATAGATGGCGTTCGGTATGCGCACAGTCTCGACCCAAAAACAGGTTATCCGGTGCAGCATTCTTTGTTAAGTGCTTCGGTTTTAGCTAAAACATGCACCGAAGCGGATGCTTTTGCTACGGCTTTTATGGTTATGGGACTCGATAAAGCTTTGGCTTTTATTGATCAATATCCAGAGATACAAGCCTATTTTATTTATCACGATAAGGATAATGGATTTCAAACAAAAATGAGTGATGGCTTTTTAGAGGCTTTAGAATCGACCCAATAAACCTTTATTATTCGTTTGAAATTTGCTTTAGTGCTCGCTTTAAGCTGTCTTTCCAATAAGGAACGACAAGGTTAAAGCTTAATTTTATTTTTCTTTTATTGAGTACACTATAACTGGGTCGTGGAGCAGGGAGTGGATATTCAAAACTCTCTATCGGAACAATAGAACATTTTAACTTGGCTTGTTCCATAATTTCTTTTGCAAAATCGTACCAACTGATTACGCCTTCATTGGAGTAATGGTAAATTTCAGTAGCCTTTGTTTCTGTGTTTGATTCGATTATGGTCAATAGCGCATTTGCCAAATCACCGGCATAAGTAGGAGTGCCAATTTGATCGAAAATCACGCGCAATTCTGGACGCTCAGCACCAAGTTTCAGCATGGTTTTTAAAAAATTGTTGCCAAATTCTGAGTATAACCACGAAGTTCTTATTATCGTAGCCGTATTCGAATTGTCGAGAATAGCTTGTTCACCGGCTAATTTTGATTGCCCATAAACAGACGGCGGATGGGTTTCCATTGATTCCAAGTACGGAATATGACTTTTACCGTCGAAAACATAATCTGTTGAAATATGAAAGAAACGACAGCCCTGCTTTTGGCATGCTTTAGCTAGGTTTTCAGGTCCTGTTTTATTAATTAAATAGGCCAGGTTTTTTTCTTCTTCTGCTTTATCAACAGCCGTATAGGCTGCGCAATTGATAAGATAGTCGAAATGATTTTGTTCTAAATAAGCATTTACGGCATCGGCTTGCGTAATGTCAAAATCAGCAATATCTGTAAATACAAGACGACTATTCGGGAAATTTTTACCGGCCGCCTTAAGGGCATTCCCCAACTGTCCATCTCCTCCGGTTATTAATATTTTAAGCATCTATTTTTGTTATGATAAAACAAAAAGGGCAGGAAGTACCTGCCCTTAAATTATAGGTATCCTTTTAAACTACCACGCGTTTAAAATACGCGATTGTTTTCTTTAAACCTTCTTCCAATTCAATAGTGGGTTGCCAGTTTAATTCTTTTTTTGCCAAACTAATATCGGGTTGTCGTTGCAAGGGATCGTCAGAGGGCAAATCTTCGTAAATAATCTTCGATTTAGTACCTGTAAGTTTAATTACTTTTTCTGCGAGCTCGCCAATGGTAAATTCATTTGGATTTCCAATATTAACCGGTCCCGTAAAGTCATTTCTTGTATTCATCATACGAATCATTCCTTCAACCAAATCGTCAACATATTGAAAACTACGTGTTTGAGAGCCATCGCCATAAATGGTTATGTCTTTTCCTTGTAAAGCTTGCACAATAAAATTGGAAACTACTCTGCCATCGTGCGGATGCATCCGAGGACCATAAGTATTAAAAATACGAATGACTTTGATGTTGACATTGTTTTGCCAATGGTAGTTAAAAAACAGGGTTTCAGCCACTCTTTTTCCTTCATCATAACAAGAACGTTTTCCAATAGGATTTACGTGTCCCCAGTAATCTTCGCGTTGTGGATGCACTTTTGGATCGCCATACACTTCGCTGGTAGAGGCTTGCAAAATTTTAGCTCCAATTCGCTTTGCGAGGCCGAGCATATTGATTGCTCCACTAACCGAGGTTTTAACTGTTTTGATGGGATTGTGCTGATAATGAATGGGTGATGCCGGACAAGCCAGATTAAAAATTTCATCGACTTCTATAAAAAAAGGCATCGTAATATCGTGACGAATGTATTCGAAATAGGGATTGCCCATTAGATGAACAATATTTTCCTTTTGCCCCGTAAAATAGTTATCTACACATATTACTTCATTGCCTTCTTTTAATAAACGATCTATGAGATGAGATCCTACAAAACCGGCACCTCCGGTAACTAAAACTTTTTTTCTAATCATAATGAAAGTTTATTTTGTGGTATCTAATCCAATGCAGTAATAAGCGAAGTTTTGTTCTTTCAATTCTTTTGCATCGTAGATATTTCTACCATCAACAATTAAATTGTTTTTCATTAATTGACTAACATGATAGGTATCAAGAAATTTAAACTCAGGCCACTCTGTAACAACGATTAATCCATCGGCATCCATAACGGCTTCGTATTTATTGGCAGCATATTTAATTTTATCGCCTAAAATATGTTTTGCTTCTTTCATTGCAACCGGGTCGTAAGCGGTAACTGTAGCTCCGGCTTCGTAGAGTTTTCTGATAATAACCAAAGATGGAGCTTCACGCATATCGTCGGTTTGGGGTTTAAAAGAAAGTCCCCACATCGCAAAATGTTTGCCTTTTAAATCGTAGTTGAAATGCTTGTTAAGTTTGTCGACAAGAATAGACTTTTGATTTTCATTCACTTCTTCCACCGCTTTTAAAACGCGCATATTATACGAAAATTCATCTGCTGTTTTAATTAAGGCTTTTACATCTTTAGGGAAACAAGAACCTCCGTATCCTGTTCCTGGATAGATAAATTTGGTTCCTATTCTGGAATCGCTTCCAATTCCTTTTCTTACTGCATTAACATCGGCACCAACTATTTCGCAAAGGTTGGCGATATCATTCATAAAACTAATTTTGGTTGCCAACATGGAGTTTGCCGCATATTTGGTCATCTCCGCAGAAGTAATGTCCATTATAATTACAGGATGACCATTCATGGTAAAGGGTTTATACAAGCGCTGGATGGTTGTTTTTGCCCTTTCAGAATCGCAACCCACAACGATGCGGTCGGGCTTTAAAAAGTCGTTTACAGCATCGCCTTCTTTCAAGAATTCAGGATTTGAAGCGACATCAAAATTAACCATTACTCCACGCTTATCTAATTCTTCTTGCAAAGCAGTTCTTACTTTTTCCGCTGTACCAACAGGTACCGTACTTTTTGTAACCATCAAAACATAGTCGTTAATGTTTTGACCCACTTCGCGTGCAACTTGCAAGACATATTTTAGGTCAGCACTTCCATCTTCATCAGGGGGAGTTCCTACTGCACCAAAAACAACTTCAGTGCCTTCTAAGCTGTCTGCTAAACTCGTACTAAAATGTAAACGTCCATTATCAACATTTCGTTTTACCATTTTGTCTAATCCGGGTTCCCAGATAGGTAAAATTCCTTTTTTAAGGTTTTCAATTTTTTTAACATCAATATCAACGCAAGTAACGTTAATTCCAACTTCTGAGAAACAAGCTCCGGTTACTAATCCAACATAACCGGTACCAACAATCGTAATTTTCATAGATATATATTTTATGGGTAAATGTAAAAAAAAAATAGCTTGAGGCGGTGTACTTTTTCTAAAAATGTAAAAAACCTCAATATTTCGTTTTTCAAGCCAATTTATCGACTATTTTCAGTTAAAATTTAAAAAATTTTAATATTTTATCTAAAAAAATACAAAAAAATGTATAAAATAACTTGCTAATAATCAGGATTTAAGTAAATGAAATTGCAATTTCATGTTTGTATGTGATGTAAGCACAGTATGTTAAGTTATTGTTATATGATATACTTTATTACATTTGTGGCTTACTAAAATTGTAAAAAATGCAAGTGACTAGGACTTTTGATATTTTGGAACGCTTACGTCAGAATTTTATGTGCGAAGATGCATTGGCAGTTAAGCGGAATAAAAAATGGGATGTTTTTTCCACACAGGAATATTTAGACAATGCCTATGATTTTGCCTATGGGCTTTTGGCTTTGGGTTATAAAAAAGGGGAAAAAATTGGCTCGGTTTCTAATAATCGGCCGGAATGGAATTTTATTGATATGGGCATGGCCATGGCAGGAATTATTCATGTGCCTATTTATCCCACAATCTCAGATGCTGAGTATGAATATATTTTGGCGCATTCTGAAGTTAAAACTTTGATTGTTTCGGATAAGTTATTATTTAAACGTCTCCTTCCTTTGTCAGAAAAAGTAAATACCATTGAAAATGTGTATGTTTTTGATGAGGGTATAGAAAATGCCAAATCGTGGACAGAAATTCGGGATTTAGGAACTCAAAATAGAGCTAAATATAAAGAGGAGCTAGAAAAAATAAAGGCGTCTATTCTACCGGATGATTTGGTAACGATTATTTATACGAGTGGAACTACCGGAAATAGTAAGGGCGTTATGCTTTCGCATACCAATTTGGTTTCTAATGTGATTGCTACAACAAATATTCAGCCTTTAGAGTTTGGTGATAAAGCATTGAGTTTCTTGCCTTTATGTCATAGTTACGAGCGCATGCTGAATATGAATTTTCAGTACAAAGGAATACGGGTTTACTATGCCGAGAATATGGCCACTATTGTGGATAATTTAAAGGAAATTAATCCGGATGGTTTTAGCTCTGTACCCCGTTTACTCGAACGTGTTTTTGATAAAATAATGGCCAAAGGAAAAGACTTGGAAGGAATTAAGAAAAAGATTTTCTTCTGGGCAGTTAATCTTGGCTTACGTTATGAATTGAATAATGAAAATGGTTGGTGGTATGCACAACAGCTTAAACTCGCCCGAAAATTGATTTTTTCGAAATGGCAAGAAGCTTTAGGTGGTAATGTAAAGATTATAATTTCGGGTGGTGCTGCCTTGCAAGAGCGATTGGCGCGGATTTTTCATGCGGCAGGTATCGCTGTTATCGAAGGTTATGGATTAACCGAAACATCACCCGTCATTGCCGTCAATCATTATGAATATCCCGAAATAAAATTCGGAACTGTTGGTCCCGTACTGGAAGGTGTAGAAGTTAAGATAGCCGAAGATGGCGAAATCCTGGCAAAAGGACCCAATATTATGCTTGGCTATTATAAAGCCCCCGATTTAACCGATGAAGTTATTGATAAAGAGGGATGGTTTCATACGGGTGATATTGGGATTTTTGTAGACAATAAATATTTGAAAATTACCGACCGTAAAAAAGAAATATTTAAATTGTCATCCGGCAAGTATATTGCTCCTCAAGCCGTTGAAAATATCTGTAAAGAATCAATGTTTATCGAAAATGTAATGGTTATTGGCGAAAATGAGAAATTTGCAAGTGCCTTGGTGTCGCCCGATTTTAATCATTTGCATTTTTGGGCAACAAAACATAAAGTTCACTACCGTGATAACGAAGAACTGGTTCGTGTTCCCGAAGTCATTAAACGCTATCAAAAAGAAATGAATGAGATAAATAAGCGATTGGGTGAAACGGAAAAAATTAAACGTTTTCGCTTGGTATGTTCCGAGTGGACTCCGGCAACAGGAGAGTTGTCTCCGACCTTAAAGCTGAAACGTAAGTTTTTGTACGAAAAATACGATCACATTGTGAAAGAAATCTTCATGTCATCAAATGGCAATGAATGATCATGTTTATTTAAGAAGGGAAACGCTTTGCAATTTTTTGTGAAGCGTTTTTTTTATTCTCAAAATTTAATAAAAATACTATGCATGCATAAAACATTTTCTATATTTGTGTCGACCATAACCTAAATAAAAAAACAAAATACAATGGAATCAGTAACACGTACATTTGATATCCTGACTTATGCCGAAACGAATTTTCCGCAAGAATCAGCGTTAGCAGTAAAAAGAAATGGGAAATGGGAGCGATTCAGCACAGCTGAGTATCGCACTGAAGTGGATAATTTTAGCTATGGTTTATTAGCTTTAGGGTTTAATAAAGATGATAAAATAGCTACAGTGAGTAACAATCGACCGGAATGGAATTTTATCGATTTCGGTATGGCGCAAATAGGTGTTGTTCATGTGGGTATTTATCCAACAATTAGCGAAACGGAATACTTGCATATCTTGTCTCATTCCGAATCAAAAATTCTTATTGTTGCGAATAAAGATTTGTACGAGTTACTTTATCCTGTTTTTGAAAAGCTGGATAATTTGCAAGAGATTTATACGATTGATGATGTTAAAGGAGCCAAGAATTGGCGCGAAATTAGTAAGCTGGGTGAGAAAAAAGCCGATGAATTCCGCGAGATTCTTAAACAAAAGAAGGCCGTAATTAAACCCAACGATTTACTTACCTTAATCTATACTTCAGGCACTACCGGTCTTTCAAAAGGCGTAATGTTAACCCATAATAATATTGTGAGTAACGTAAAAATCGCTCAAAAATGTGTTCCCTATAGCAGCGTTGGGGATGAAGTTTTGAGTTTCCTTCCGCTTTGTCATATCCTCGAACGAACAGGAAATTATCTGTGGCAATCGATAGGAGCTAAGATACATTATGCTGAAAGTATCGAAACCATTGGGGAAGATATGAAGGATATCAAAGTAAAAATGTTTATTACCGTTCCTCGTGTTTTCGAAAAAGTATACGATAAAATTATAAATAAAGGCCGAGAACTCACCGGCATTAAAAAAGCATTGTTTTTCTGGGCGGTTCGTTTGGGCGACCAGCTTAAAGCAAATCCTGCCGAACGTTCTTTTTGGTATAATTTTAAACTCAAAATTGCAAACAAGTTAATTTTTAGCAAGTGGAGAGAAGCATTGGGTGGAGAACTAAAAGGCGTTATTAGTGGGGGTGCTGCCCTGCAACCTCGTTTGGCACGAATCTTTAGAGCCGCCGGTATTCGGGTGCAAGAAGGGTATGGTCTTACCGAAACTTCGCCTATCGTTTCCGCTACTATGGCGGATTACCCGGGTGTTAAATGGGGAAGCGCCGGACTAATTCCATCTGAAGTAGAGGTGAAAATTGCCGAAGATGGTGAAATTCTAGTCCGCGGCGAGAACGTGATGGTCGGTTATTATAAAGATCCTGAAAAAACACGCGAAGCTTTAACAGAAGACGGTTGGTTTCATACCGGAGATATTGGTAATGTGGACGAAAACAAGATGCTCAGTATAACGGATAGAAAAAAGGAAATTTTTAAATTGAGCGGTGGAAAATATGTGGCTCCTCATCTGATAGAAAATACGTTTAAAGAGTCTCAATTTATCGAGAACATTATGGTAGTTGGTGAAAATGAGAAATTTACAGGCGCTCTCATTTCACCCAATTTCGAATTCTTGCACAATTGGTGTCATATTCATAGAATCAAATACCGCGATAATAAAGATTTAATACATTTACCTAAAATAATCGATCGCTATCAAAAAGAAGTCGAGGTGTTGAATAAAAGCCTTGACCATATTGCGCAAATAAAAGTATTCCGTTTGGTGTGTGATGAGTGGAGTGCAGCAAGTGGCGAACTATCGCCAACACTTAAACTGAAACGGAGGGTTGTAATGAAAAAATACGATCATTTGTTGCAAGAAATTTATCCGAAAGAAGATCTCTAAAGGACAATGGAAACAAATTCTACAGTCGAATACCTGAAAAATCAACTGGATAAACCATTTACGCAAAGTATTTCGCCTTCCACTTTGTTGTTGGGCGGTACTTTGCGTCATATCGCAGTGGGTGAAACTTGGGTTGATTATCCTATAAAACACGATTTGACCAATCCTATCGGGATGATACAAGGCGGGTTTTTAGCGGCAATTATTGATGATACCATTGGAATTGCTTTTTTTAGTATGGAACCTAAATTTATGTTTACAACTACAAACCTCAATGTAAACTATTTGTTTGGTGCACGGAAAGGCGAAATAGTGAGAGCCAAGGCGAATGTGATTCGAATGGGAAAAAAAATTGCTAATTTTGAATGTAAAGTTTACAATATGAAAGGCGATGTAATTGCAAGCTCTACCTCAAATTTAGTGGTTACTACAGTTAAAGCAATCCGCTTTGTTGATGTGCAAGCACAACTAAAATCAAAGTAAATCATCAATTTATAAGTCGTATAAATATTTTTAAATTAGTATAAATCAAATAATTAGATTGATTTCTTATTTAGATTCAAAATAAAAAATAAACAATGCATGCATAGTAGTTGTGTTCTGTTGCTTAATTAATTAATATTGTAAAAGAAATCAAAATTAAAACAGAGTAAGGCAATTGAAAGCCGCTCTTGTTAGACAAAATTTAAAGCTATGATATCAAGTATTACATTTTTAGTTGTATTGGCTATAACCATTTTTCTTTTTTACCGAAGCATTAATACGATTGTTAAAAACATTAAGCTCGGAAAACCACTCGAAATAAATGATCAAAAAGGAAAACGGTGGAAAACCATGTTTTTAGTCGCTATTGGGCAAAGTAAAATGGTTAAACGTCCTATTGCGGGAGTGCTCCACATTATGGTTTATGTTGGTTTTATAATGGTTAATATCGAAATGCTCGAAATTTTAATCGATGGCATTTCGGGTAGTCACCGTGTTTTTGCCTTTATTCCTTATTATAATGTGTTGGTGTCTGTTTTTGAAGTATTTGCCTTAATGGTAATTGTGGCCTGTTTGGTATTTCTTTTCCGTAGAAATGGTTTGCGTCTTTCGCGCTTTCATAAAGCTGAAATGACGGCTTGGCCTAAGCTTGATGCCAATATAATTTTGATAACCGAAGTTTTATTAATGACCGCTTTGTTTTCGATGAACGCTGCCGATCAAGTATTGCAGATGAAAGGGGTTGAGCATTATCCTCAAACAGGGGCCTTTCTGATCAGTGGATTTTTAGTGCCGCTTTTTTCGGGCTTTTCGGTTTCAACTTTAGAGTTTATTGATGGTTTTGGCTGGTGGTTTCACATTGTTGGTGTTTTTGCCTTTTTGAACTATATTCCCTATTCAAAACATTTTCACGTTTTCTTAGCCTTCCCCAATGTCTATTACTCCAAACTAAAACCGGCGACATACATTAGCAATATGGAAGCCGTTACCAATGAAGTTAAAATTGCCATGGGAATTATCTCGGAGGAGGAAGCCGGAACGGAAGAAGTGGCGCGCTTTGGTGCTAAAGATGTTCGCGATTTAACGTGGAAAAGTTTATCCGATGCCTATACGTGTACAGAATGTGGTCGCTGTACCGATGTTTGTCCGGCAAACCTTACAGGGAAGAAACTTTCACCGCGAAAAATCATAATGGATACACGCGATCGATTAGAGATTGTTGGTAAAGGTGTGGCTAAAAATGGCGCTGATTTTGATGATAATAAAGCGCTTTGGGGCGATTATATCAGTGCGGAAGAACTTTGGGCATGTACCACTTGTAATGCCTGTACAAATGAATGTCCGGTTGATATTGATCATGTTTCTATTATTATGGAACTTCGTCGCTATAGCTCTTTAGAAGAGGCTTCGACGCCTGCAACTTTAAATGGTGCATTAACAAATATCGAGAATAATGGAGCTCCTTGGCAGTTTTCAGCGGAAGATCGTTTGTTATGGGCTGAGGGATTAAATATTCCTGTTATGGCTGATGTTTTTAATGCCGGGAAAAAACCGGAATATTTGTTTTGGGTGAGTTCAGCAGGTGCTTTCGACGATCGTTATAAAAAAGTTGTGCGCAGTTTTGTTAAAATCCTAAACCATTTAAAAACAGATTTTGCCGTATTGGGCAAAGAAGAAAGCGATAGTGGCGACGTTGCTCGTCGTGCCGGAAACGAAATGCTTTTTCAAATGCAAGCTTTGATGAATATCGAAACTTTAAATGCTTATGAAGTGAAAAAAATTGTTTGTTGCGATCCGCACGATTTCAATACGCTTAAAAATGAATATCCTGATTTAGATGGTAATTACGAAGTTATTCATCATACCCAATTCTTGCAAGAGCAAATAGCCGCCGGAAATCTTAAGATTGATGGTGAGGCCTTTAAAGGAAGCACAATTACGTATCACGATCCATGTTATTTGGGTCGAGGAAATGGTGAATATGATGCGCCTCGCGATGTACTTGCCGCTATTCCTTCTGTTAAAGTAGAGATGAAAAATAACAAAGCATCGAGCCTTTGTTGCGGTGCCGGCGGTGGCCAAATGTTTAAAGAAGCGGAAACCGGCGATAAAGAAATCTTTATGGAACGTACTGAGCAAGCGCTTGAAACAGGATGTTCTATCGTGGCAACGGCTTGTCCTTTCTGTATGGCTATGATTACCGACGGAATCAAGTATAAACAAAAAGAAGCAGAGGTAAAGAATTATGATATTGCTGAACTTGTTGCTATTTCGATGAATTTATAAGTTTTACTGTTCCTTTTATAAACTTAAGCCGCATTTTTGTAATTTGCGGCTTTTTCTATACTTTATGAAAAACCGAATTATTCCTTTTCTTTTCCTTTTATTATCGATAAATTCATTCGCTCAATCCAATGACTTTCCTTTTCAGTCCGGCGAAAAATTAACTTATTCGGCACATTACCATTGGGGTTTGTTTTGGATGGAAGCGGGCGAAGTTATTTTTCAAGTCGAGACCAAAACCTCGGAGCGGGGTAAAGTGCTTATGATGAAAAGTATAGGACGAACACTGCCCAAATACGATTGGTTATTTAAAGTTCGCGATACTTTTTCGAGCACTGCCTTGTATCCTGATATGAAACCGCTAACTTTTAAGCGATCGAATAGCGAAGGGAAAGATTGGGTAAGAAACAATTATGTCTTTGATTATCCACAAAACCTTTTAGCACGCGATATGGAAAGCAATACTTTTCCGCGACGAATAGATACCATTGTTCTCCCCAATGTAAAGTTATTGGATATTCAAACGGCCGTGTATTATGCCAGATTATGGAATTTAGAAAAAGCCAAACCGGGCGATCAGCGTATATTGCAGATTATGCTGGTCGGTGAGTTTTTTACCATTCCGATGACTTATCAGGGCAAAGAAATTGTAAAGCACGAAAATGGGAAACGTTATCGCTGTCATAAAATAACAACCGAAGTTGTTGCGGGTTTGATATTTAAAGCCAATCAGGAGATAAGTATTTATGTTTCGGACGATAAAAATCAAATCCCAATTGTTGTTAAAGCGCCTATTTTAATCGGAAAAGTCGAAGCTTATCTTCAGCAAACTGAAAAGGTAAATTTTCCAAAGGAAATTATTAGCGATTAATCTGTTTTTAAAATATCTACGGGATTGGTTCTGGCCGTAATATAGGTTTTTAAACTCACGGTTAGCAAACCGATAAACAGCGAGAAGAGCGCAGCCCAAACAAACCCTTCTAATCCTAATTCAATTCGTATTGCAAAATCGCTAAGCCAATTTTTCAAGAAAAACCATGCCGGAAGCCAAGCAATTAAATTTGCAATGAGGATAAGAATTGTAAATTCTTTGGAAAGTGTAAACATAATCCGTCCCAAGGAAGCCCCCAAAATTTTTCGTATGCTTATTTCGGCACTTCTTTGCTCGGTAATAAAAGCCGCTAATCCGTACAAACCCATTCCGGCCAGCAATAGCGCAATAAAAGTAAAGAAGTAAAACACATTGCCCATGCGTGTGTCGTTGGTATAAATATTGTCGTAAGTTTTATCTAAAAAGGAATAGGAAAAGGGGACTTTTGGTAAATAATTATTCCAAGTTTTTTCTATTTCCATTATCGTGTTATCTAATTCATTACCCGATATTTTAACGATGATATATTTGTAAAAGCGAGGAAATATATGAACCATCAAGGGGTTAATCTCGGTATGAAAAGAGGCATAATGAAAATCTTTTACAACGCCGATTATAGTTCCTACTTTGGGCTCTTTTAAGGCATAGCTAAAGATCATTTTTTTCCCAACGGGGTCTTTGATATTGTATTTTGCAACGGCCGATTCATTAATAATAAAAGCGGAGGTAGAATCAGATATATTTTCTTCGGAAAAAGTTCTTCCTTCTGCCATTTCCAATCCAAAAGCATTCAAGAAATCGTGGTCGGCACAAAGCATACGTACCCCAATCCTGTCGCTACGTTCTCCTTCATTTGTAGTATCGCGACCGAGTTCAGGAACACGAACACCATAAACACCAAAACGCTCGCCCGGAATATTTGAACTTCCCGAAACAGATTCAACACCTGTTATTTGCTTTAATTCGTTTTTTAGTTTTGGCAGGTATTTGATATTGCTTTGACCCGATAGTGGCAGAACCACAACTTGTTCTTTGTTAAATCCTATATCTGTGTTTTGTATAAACCGAAGCTGTTTAGCCACTGTAAAAGCAGTAATTGTTAGAAAAATACTTATGGCAAATTGCGATACGACCAAAAACCGACGAAGTGCCAAATTAAGGAAATCGTTTTTTCCTGCACTTATTTTTGTGGATAGAATTTTGCTGGTTTTATACCTCGACATAAATACCGAGGGATAAATACCGGAGAGTATGCTTAATCCTAAAATCACCAGAATAAAATAGATGATGCTCTCCTTTTCAAGTAATTGATTCAGTTCTAGGTTTTTTCCGGCAAAAGCATTGAAATAGGGGAAGCTCAATTCGACCAAGACCAACGAAATTAATAGTGATGCAAAAACCAATGCAAAAGATTCGCTAATAAACTGGATGAAAATGCTGCCGGTATTCGCGCCCATAACTTTTCGCATACCTATTTCTTTAGCCCTTTTGATAGAGCTTGCCGTAGCCAGATTAGTGTAATTTATTGCGGCTAAGATTAATATGAAAATACCAATGGTAATATAAATAATGATATACTCATAATTACCATTGTTTTCGAGCTCTTTTTCGGCATGGCTCTTCAGGTGAATATCGCTTATCGGTATAAAAAGCATTTTGCCTTGCAATCCTGCAAATCGATTGGTAAGCGAATCTTTTTCAAGTATTTTTTTTAATTCGCTATCCATTTTTGTTTGCAAATGTGCTTGCAACTCTTTCCCTTTTTCTTTTGAATAGGCTTTTAAATAGGTGTAAAAAACCATGGGTCCGGCAGAGTCGACACGCGACCATTCTTGATGCAATTTCATCATCGAAAAAACAACATCGAAATGAAAATGCGAGTTTGGAGGAACGTCTTCAAATACAGCTGAAATCGTGAATTTTTCATTGTCCACCTCCACTTGGTTTCCTGCAGCATAAGAAGTGCCAAATAATTGATTGGCAATTTTATTAGAAACCATTATTTTGTTGGCAGCATTGAGTAAATCACCCGTATCGCTTTGTATTAAAGGGAAGGAAAATACATCCAGAAAAGTAGAATCGGCAAAAATCATCCTTTTCTCCGAAGTGCTATTTCCACTGGCATAGAGATAGGGCGGATTAAAAATGTCCATTATTCGACTGGTAACCGCAAGTTCGCTGTGATTTTTAGCTATATCGTAACTTAAATTCCCTTCTGTTGTTGCCCAAAGTTGATTTTTGTCGCCCCATTTGTATTCTTCTTCTACTCGAAAAATATTTTGATAATCTTTATGAAATTTATCAAAATTCAATTCGTCGTTGATATACAAAAAAATTAAAATACTCGTGGCTAAACCAAATGCCAAACCAAAAATATTGATGATGGAATACACCTTATTTTTGTATAAAAACCGCGTTGTTGTTTTAATGATGTTTGTGAGCATTTGCGGGCTTAGTTTGTTTGTTTTTGTTTGAGTAGAATAGGAATCTTTTGCTGTGTTTCTGAATAAATTTCAGCCACTTGCCACTTGTTTTCAATCGCTTTAATTTTCTTTTTTAGGAATTCGGCCGCTGATAAACGCATTGGATTATCATTTTCCAAGTCCCATATTTCGAAGCGATACATTGGAATAGCTTTTCCTCCTGAATGTTGAATTTGAATATCAAAATGCTCATCAGAAGATGCATCAGGAAGCACTATTTTTATTTCATTTGGCATATAACTGTTTAGAAACGTTTATTTATTAAAACTTTGTAAAATATTTTCATTGATTATTTGTCCGTCAAATAAGCGAACAACTCGGTTGGCATAAGAGGCATCGCGTTGCGAGTGTGTTACCATAATAATGGTGGTGCCTTCTTTATTTAAATCGTTTAAAATACGCATAACTTCTTCGCCGTGAGCAGAATCCAGGTTTCCGGTGGGTTCATCGGCTAAAATCAATTTAGGAACGCCAACTACAGCTCTGGCTACGGCCACACGTTGCTGCTGACCACCACTTAATTGCTGAGGGAAATGGTATTTTCGATGTAAAATGTGCATCTTTTCTAATGCTTTTAACACCATTCTTTTCCGAGCTAATGAAGTATAACCCATGTAAATAAGCGGAAGTTCAACATTTTCGTAAACATTGAGCTCCTCTATTAGATTAAAATTTTGAAAAATATAACCCAGGTTTTTCTTTCGGAGCTGGGCTCTCTTTTTTTCTTTAAATTTCGATGTTTCTTGATTTAGAAAATAATAGGTTCCTGAACTTGGATTATCAAGTAGCCCTAAAATATTAAGCAAAGTGGATTTGCCACATCCCGAAGGTCCCATTATGGCTACAAACTCTCCTTCCTTTACATCAAGCGAAACATCTTGTATGGCTTTCGTTTCAACTTCTGCATTACAGTATATCTTTGTTAAGCCTGCAGTTTTTATCATCGTTTCTTTGTTCATTTTGGCTCGACTAATTTAGGAATTATTGTGTAAAACGGATCTATTATAAAATGCCTACCGGATCAGCTGAAGTTTTTTTTAGGCAAACATGAATTATGCCGTATCTCTATAGTACAGATAATCAGTTGTTAAGAAAAATATTCTTGTTATTTATGTGTTAATTATTGTACGATATCGAGCAAAAATTTGTACATTTACGGACAATAATTCAATACAAATGAGAAAAGTTGAAGCTAAAATTTTAGTTGTCGATGATGACAAGGATGTCTTGTTGGCGGCCAAGCTTTTTTTAAGTCAGTATTTTACGGCCGTACATACGGAAACAAACCCGGAGTTTATTCCTGATTTAATGCGAGCCGAAAATTACGACATTATTTTGTTAGATATGAATTTCTCTCGCGATGCGACTAGCGGTCAAGAGGGTTTTTATTGGCTGAATCGCGCATTGGAAATCGATCCGGCGGCCGTAATTATCTTTATTACTGGATACGGTGATATTGAGTTGGCGGTACAGGGTATTAAAGAAGGAGCAACAAACTTCATTCTAAAACCTTGGGATAATCAGAAATTGCTGGCAGAAATTACTGCTAATTTGCAAGTGCGCGAGTCGAAAAAAGAATTGGTTTTGCTTCGAGATAAGCAAAAGCATCTGATGTCGGATATGGATTCTCCTTTTGTGGATATCATTGGGCATTCTCCGGCTATCGAAAAAGTTTTGAATACAGTTAAAAAAGTGGCGCAGACGGATGCGAATGTTTTGCTTCTTGGTGAAAACGGAACAGGAAAAGAACTAATTGCAAGAGCGATTCACCGAATCTCAGAACGTAAAGACGAAGTTTTTATTTCGGTTGATTTGGGAGCGATTACCGAAACCCTTTTCGAAAGTGAGCTTTTTGGCTATAAAAAAGGAGCCTTTACCGATGCGAAAGAAGATCGCGCGGGTCGATTTGAAGCGGCTTCGGGAGGAACCATCTTTTTAGATGAAATTGGAAATTTGAGTTATAGCCTACAATCTAAATTATTAAGTGTACTTCAGAACCGAAAAGTGGTTCGATTAGGAACACATACCGAAATACCTATCAATGTACGCGTCATTTGCGCAACCAATATGTCGCTTTACGAAATGGTTGATGAAGGTAAGTTTCGGCAGGATTTATTATACCGCGTAAACACGGTGGAAATTCAAATTCCGCCACTAAGAGAAAGAATAGATGATATTCCCGACTTATTGAAGCATTTTTTGAATGTGTATGTAAAAAAATACCGTTTGCCTAAGAAACGAGTGAGTATTTCAGCAATAAAAAGATTGAAAAAACACACGTGGCCGGGCAATATTAGAGAGCTACAGCATTCCGTTGAAAGAGCCGTTATTATGGCCGAGGAAACAACCCTGCAAGCACACGATTTCTTTTTGGCCAAATCAAATCAAAAAGATTCCATATTGAATGCTGAAAATCTTAACCTGCAAGAAACAGAACGAATTTTAATTCGAAAAGTGATAGATAAACATGGGGGCAATATTTCTAAAGCCGCTAAAGAATTAGGATTGACACGCGCTTCCCTTTATCGCCGAATAGAAAAATATGATTTATAAGCATTTTCGCCTCGTTATTTTTTTTAGGGTATTGCTGCTGCTTGTAAATACCCTTTTTGTCGTTTATTTTTATTCAAAAAACGAATTCATAACGACTTGGTTTTTAGTGGGTGTTCTTCTCATTCAAACGTATATGTTAATCTACTATGCCGAGCAAAGCAATCGCCGATTAATCAAATTTCTAGACAGCATTAAGTACCACGATTTTGCTACAACGTTTTCAAGTAATGTTAAAGGGAAAACATACGAACATTTAAATGCTTCGTTTAACGAAGTTATCCAGCTATTTAAAAATACACGAGCCGAGAAAGAAGCCCAATACAATTATTTGCAAACCGTTATTCAGCATGTGAGTATCGGAATTATTGCCTATCGAAAAGACGGTGAAGTGGATATTGTAAACAATGCCATTAAACGTTTATTTGGTATTAATAACCTGAAACATCTTCAACAAATAGACGAGATAGACGAAAGTATTACGCATCAATTATTAAATATAAAGGCGGGAGATTCTATTCTTATCAAACTGTTGAAAGAAGATGAAGTTTTGCAATTAGCCGTGGTAGCTACCGAATTTAAAAAACACGGCGAAGAGTATTTATTGGTTAGTTTTCAGGATATTAACTCCGAATTGGAGGCCAAAGAAATTGAATCGTGGCAAAATCTAATTCGTGTTTTAACCCACGAAATTATGAATTCCATTACCCCAATTTCTTCTTTGGCCACTACGGTTAATCAAATGATTTTTGAAGAAAACACTTCGCATATTGCAATGAAGGATTTAAATGCCGGTGAAATGGAGGATATTAAGTTGGCCCTCGAAACCATAGGTAAAAGGAGCGAAGGACTCCTTAACTTTGTGGAATTGTATCGTAACCTAACCCGAATTCCAAAACCAAACTTCAGACATATTCCGGTATATGAACTGATTCAAAATTTAGAGCAGTTATTCGCTGTTCAACTTAAAGAAAACAAGATCGATTTTAAATATAAAATATTGCCCGAAACGCTTCATTTGACAGCCGATCCGGATTTACTCGAACAAGTTTTGATCAATTTAGTACTAAATGCTATTCAGGCACTTGAAGGTATTTCAAACCCGAAAATTAAAATTGTTTCTCGATTCAATAGAAATAATCGGGTAATTATCGAGATTGCGGATAATGGTAAAGGGGTTAAATCCGATTTATTGGACAAAATATTTATGCCTTTTTTTACTTCTAAAAAAGAGGGTTCAGGCATCGGATTGAGTTTGTCGCGTCAAATTATGCATATGCATAAGGGAAGCATTCATGTAAAATCAATAACAAACAAAGGAAGTGTATTTACACTCGTTTTTTAAAATTAGAATATGGTAAAAAAAACAAAATTTGAATTCACTGTTAATGAACTTATTCAAAATAGATGGAGTCCGAGAGCTTTTTCGGATAAAAAAATTGAAAAAGAAAAACTGCAAAGTATTTTCGAGGCTGCACGATGGTCGGCATCTGCTTTTAATGCGCAGCCTTGGCGTTTTTTAGTTGCTTATAAAGGCGATGAGAATCATCAAAAAATCGTGGACAGTATGGTTGAGTTTAATCAGCTATGGGCGAGTAAAGCACCGGTGCTTGTTCTGAATTGTTATGCTAAGCATTTTTCGCATAATGCGCAACCAAACCCAACAGCACAATACGATTTAGGTCAAGCGGTTGCATACTATTCTTTAGAAGCAACTGATCTGGGTTTATTTGTTCATCAAATGACCGGTTTTGATGCTGCCAAAGCGCATAAGTTACTTGCTTTGAATGATGAAATAAGCGTGTTTAGCGTAACGGCAATGGGCTATTTGGGTCAAGTGGAATCGCTTCCGGAAGATATGCAGAAAATGGAAAATGCGGAATCGCCTCGTATGCCTCAAAAGGGGTTTTTGTTGAATGCCTTATAATTATTAAAAGTGTATGATTTGCTTTAATAACTTTGCAAAAAGAAGATTACAATGAAAAATTTCAGCTTTATTTTTTTGTTTGGCCTATTGATTGCATTCACATCTTGCGAAAATGCGAATAAGACAGCTAAAAAAGAAGTGCCTGCAGTGCAATCCACGCTCAAAATTCCTGAATTTAACGGCGATTCTGCCTATGCTTTTGTGGCTGCACAAACCCATTTTGGTCCTCGCGTTCCCAATACGGAGGCACACGAAAAATGTGCTGAATATTTAATTGCCAAGCTGAAAGAATATTCAGATACCGTTTTCGTACAAAGGTTTCAGGCCCGTGCTTTTGATGCTACTTTACTGAACGGCAAGAATATTATCGGAAGCTTTAATCCAAAGTCGAAAAAACGAATATTTCTCTCTGCACATTGGGATTCTCGTCCTTTTGCCGATCAAGATCCGGATGATAAGAATTACCATACACCTATCGATGGGGCTAATGATGGAGCCAGTGGTGTGGGGGTTTTAATTGAGATAGCAAGATTAATGCAATTGGAAAAACCGGAAATAGGTGTTGATATTATTTTGTTTGATTTGGAGGACTATGGTACGCCCGAGTTTGCTTCACGACAAGCAAATTCAACAGAAACTTGGGCCTTGGGTTCTCAATATTGGTCACTGAATCCTCATCTTTTTAATTACACGGCTCAGTATGGTATATTATTAGATATGGTAGGAGCCAAAGGAGCCGTATTTAAACGAGAGGACTTCTCTATGTTGTATGCTCCACAAGTAGTTAAAAAAGTATGGGAAATTGCAATCAACGCTGGTTACGGCGATTATTTTTTGCTCGAAAACGGATCATCTGTCCTCGACGATCATTATTTTATTAATCGCGATGCACGTATTCCAACCATCGATATAATACAGCACGATTCAGAATCTTCGTCTGGATTTTATAAACATTGGCATACTTTAGAAGATAATCTGGAGAATATTGATAAAGAATCCTTAAAAGCAGTTGGGCAAGTCGTTACTGAGGTGGTTTATCGTGAAAAATAACGAGGAACTTGATATAAATCTTAGGCCCTTTTTATTTATACATTTTCAAGTTGGATACTAGGGGCAAAGTATAAGATGATAGTTAAGGGATGACTACTATTTAGTAACCATCCCTTAATTGTTTTAAAATTTGCAGGGTAATATATAATTGACTTCAACAGCTTTTCCTCGCTGTCTTCCGGGGTTCCACTTTTCCATATTCATAATGATACTTGCGGCTCCCTTAGCGGCTAATTCATTGTCTTTTTCTAGAATTCGAATCGATGTTGCTTCGCCGTTTTTATTAATCGTGAAGCTTACTTTGGCAGATCCGCTTATCCCTTTTTCTTTTGCAAGTTTCTCCTGCGATTTGCTGATATAGTCGCTCAAAGCCTTATAGCCACCGGGGTATTGGGGTAGTTCTTCTACAACATAAAAGACTTCCTTTTCATCCCCCCTTTTTGGTTTAGGTGGAGGTGGTGATACATCCTTAGGTTTGTTTAATTCGGAAGGCGGTGGAGGCGGTGGAGGAGGAGGTGTATCTGCAGTGTTGAAGTCAGAAGCTGGAGTTGTAGGTTGGGCATTAAGTATTTCAGGAGAAAGCAGAATTGCTGTTTCTGGCATTCTAATAGTTATATTTTTGTCGTCCCCTTGCATCTTAATCAGCTCTTCTGCTGTAAAAAATAAGGTCTTTTTGCCAACATAAGTAAAGACTAGCGATGATTTTTCTGCTAATTCAATTTTAAAATTTCCCCCATGGTCAGAGGTCGTTCCTCGATTTGTTCCTTTCCTAATAATGGATACTCCGGCAAGAGCATCTCCATTCTCATCGGTCACTTTTCCCGATAACAAGGTTGCTTTTTGCTGAGGTGCATATTCGCTCGCATCTTGCGTTTTTTGATATTTAGAAATTTGATAATCGGGTTTTGCAAATGCAAATAGTAAAAAGGCAAGTACAGGTAAAGACCAAACCAATTTAATGGCTTTTATCTTTGGCGTTTTTTGTTTTGTCATCATTTTTAATCTGTTTGAATTAATGGAATAGTTGAGATTGTTGGTGATTCCGATAATCTGCATACCCATTAGTTGATTTATTAATAAAGCTTGATATTTACCAAGATGTATCCCTTTTGAAAGAATACCTTGGTCGGCTAAAAACTCGTGATTGAGTTTGATAGAATGTTCAAAGAACCATATTATTGGGTTGAACCAGAAGATGACTGTTAACAGTTCTATAATTAACAAATCGACCCAGTGTTTTTCGCGAATGTGCACAGTTTCGTGAGCCAGTATTTCCGGCAAGTCGTTCTGATTAATATATTTGGGGTTGATAAAAACGATATTGAAAAAAGAAAATGGTAAATCGTATTTTTTTGTTTCAACAACAAGTAGTCCTTGTATTGTTTTTGTTTTATTTGAAAAGCGTTCGAAAATTAAACGGCTAGCTTGAATCAATAATCTCAGAAATAAGAGCGTAACTCCGGTTAAATAGACAATGACTATAGCTTGCGTATACCCAAACGATATGGATTGCTTGAATCCCTCACCCGTATAGGGTTGAATTTCTTTAAATGAATGTCCAATGGTACGGAAAAGGTTCGTATCGTTTAGCCCATACTCAATAAATACAGTGTAATGAATGGGGAAAAATGGTAAAATAATGGCAATTACAACGGTAGTAATAAGATAGAGTCGGTTGGCAATAAAATAGGTTTCTTTTTTTAGCAATAACCAGTAAATCAGGTAAAAAAGAATCAAAGCTAGAGATGCTTGAATACTATATATGAATAGATTATTCATGATTATTTGGTTTATTGAGTTCGTTTTCTGCAATCTTTATCATTGCTTCCAACTCGCGAATACTTAAATTGTTCTCTTTCGCAAAAAAGGTTGCCATTTTGGGAAATGATCCCGAAAAGTAGTTGGTAAGTAAAAAACTAAACTGATCGCGTGTATATTCTCTTTTACTAAGTGTAGGATAAAACTGGTAGATATTACCAAGTGGCTTGTGCGATACATATCCTTTTTTTTCTAAAACTTTTAAAACTGTGGCTACTGTAGTATATGCGGGGGGCGTGTCTTCAAAACCCTCCACAACTTCCTTGACCGTTGCTTCTTTTAAATGCCAAAGAATCTGCATTATTTGCTCTTCTGCTTTTGTAAGTGTTTTCATTGTGGTACTAAATTAAATTACGACAAATATAGTACTATATTTATAGTAATGCAACTATATTGATAGTAAATTTAAAAATAAAAGTATAAAGTGTTTATATACAGCGATATATAAAAATTAAAATTTTTGTGCTTATCGGGTTACATTTTTTGCTGTTCGATAGATTTTGTAATGGGCGTTTGAATATCACCCGTATG
>JBFHQD010000002.1:0-51258 GCA_041592395.1 Bacteroidales bacterium
ACATCATAGAGGGCATAAGAAGCTTCTTCGCCGGCGAAAATGATGAAGTTTTCTGTTCTGTATTCCATTCCAAAAGCCAGGTTAATTCCTTGAGCGGCAGATTTAAAATACTTATTAAAATCGACACCTGTTGTATTTTGCGACAAACTATGGCCACCGGCATCAAAATCCGTTGGTGAAGCATCGCCCATAGAGGCATTGTTTGAATTTATGGTATAATAATGGAATTTATTTATACCAAAAGTATTGTTAAAATCGACAAGCCAACCGTTTGCCATGCTGTGTTTTATTCCTGTTGAAACAGAGGCATCGGTAATGATAGATGTAATCTGAGGCGTAAATCCATTGGGATACAAGCTTGGTACGGACCGATTATCTCCATCGGCAAAACTGTTTCTCGAAAAGGCATTGGCATTTGTATTTCTAAAACTTCTGCCACCAAAAGCATAGGCTTCTGTATTGCTCGAAAGAGGAACGGCAGTGTTAATCATAAAGTTGAATTGATCAACAGCTGCACTTCCGTAACCTTTTCTCCAGTCGAAGCCGGGACGCAAAGTCTTTGCTTTTGAATACAATTCGGTGGTGAAATTAGCAAAACCATCTTCGCCAATTTTTACACCATAGTTGAGATCTAATTTGGTAGTTTCACCGTCAAAGCTCTTGTCTTCGCCATCTAATCGGTTTTTACCTTCCACATTATAAAGCGTTTCGCCTGTTGCTTCCGGCCAACTATCTCCGATGGCCGTGCTATAAACACCATAAGTAACTCCAACAGCTAAACCTTCGGCATTGTCGTTAAGCACAATATTAATAACGCCTGCAATGGCATCTGAACCGTATTGTGCGGAAGCTCCATCTCTTAAAACTTCAATTCTTTTAATTGCTGCAACAGGAATAGCGTTCAAATCTGTTCCTGAATTCCCGCGACCCCTTGTGCCGAAAATATTCACTAAGGAGGACTGGTGTCTTCTTTTTCCGTTGATCAACACCAAGGTTTGATCCGGTCCTAAACCACGCAAAGAGGCAGGAACAATATGATCAGCTCCATCAGATCCCGATTGTTTTGTGGCGTTAAATGAAGGCGCTGCGTATTGCAATAGTTGGGTAATATCCACTTGCCCTTTTTGCGAAGCTAATTCGCTGACATTGATGATGTCGATAGGTACAGGCGTATCGGTAGCTGTTCTTTTAGGACTTCTCGATCCTACTACTTGAACTTCGTTTAAAGCCGTTCCACTTTCTAATACAATTTCGTAATGTGTTTTTGTATCAACCTCGATACTTTTATTTTGAAAACCTACATAACTGATTTCCAAAATAATTCCCGGTGTAACTTCCAGTTGAAATTTACCATTTACATCCGTGGAGGTTCCGTGGTTTGTCCCTTTTTCGAAAACATTTGCTCCGAATAAGGGTGATCCTCCGGTATCTGTAACGGTACCGGTAATTAACTGCTGCGCAGGCAGTATGCTTATCGAAAAGAAGAAGATAAGCACGAATGCATAAATTTTACTCATAATTTTAGGTTTTAGTTGGTTTTAACAGCGCTAATGTATTAAAATAACGATATAAAAAAATAGAAGAGAGTGGCGCAACAATTTAGTTTCTAGTAAAATGGGACTTTTTATTAACTTTTAAGATCAGTGTTGTTCTCTATAAAATGATTGAAAGAATTGCTAAACCTAGAAAGTTGGAATATATTTTGAAAAATAATTATTTTAATTTTTGTTAATAATTTGTTAGTAAATATATCTAAAGGATATAGATTTCTTAATAAGTAAAGTTTTAAAAAGAAAAACGAAATACTTTGTTTTTGATTTAAGAAATGGGCAAAAAAAATCCCGAGAATCCATTTGACCCTCGGGATTTTATATTGTTTTGTTCTATTAGATTACCTCGTTAACTAAACGAGCAGCATCCTCTAAAGCAATAGCTGAAAGCACTTTTAGTCCGGATTCATCAATTAATTTTTTTCCTTCAATTGCATTTGTTCCTTGCAAACGTACAATGATTGGAATACTAATATTACCAATATTATGGTAAGCATCTACAATTCCTTGAGCAACTAAATCGCAACGAACGATACCACCAAAGATATTAACTAAAATAGCTTCAACATTAGGATCTTTTAAAATGATACGGAAGGCTTCTTCAACACGTTTTGCATTGGCAGTACCTCCAACATCCAAGAAGTTGGCTGGATCGCCACCCGACATTTTAATCATATCCATAGTTGCCATTGCTAAACCGGCACCGTTTACCATACAACCTACATTACCATCAAGTTTTACATAATTCAAATCGAAACGACGTGCTTCAACTTCAATAGGATCTTCTTCAGTAATATCGCGTAGTTCTTTGTAATCTAAATGACGGAACAAGGCATTGTCGTCTAAATTTACTTTGGCATCAACAGCTAAAATTTTATTATCTGATGTTTTTAACACCGGATTGATCTCAAACATGGTAGAATCTGTACCCACATATGCACTATAAAGCGCAGAGACAAATTTCAGCATATCTTTGAAAGCATCGCCACTTAAGCCTAAATTGAAGGCGATTTTACGTGCTTGAAAAGCTTGTAACCCGACTTTTGGATCAATTTCTTCTTTGTGAATCAAATGAGGAGTTTTTTCAGCTACGGTCTCAATATCCATTCCCCCTTCGGTAGAATACATAATGATGTTTTTGCCTGTTGCGCGATTTAATAAAACGCCCATATAATACTCTTCGGTTTCACTTTCTCCAGGATAATACACATCTTGAGCAATTAAAACTTTGCTTACCAGTTTTCCTTCAGGACCTGTTTGGTGCGTTACCAACTGCATACCTAATATTTGGTCTGCTAAAGTTTTTACTTCGTCTAAGCTTTTGGCAAGTTTAACTCCGCCGCCTTTACCACGACCACCTGCATGAATCTGGGCTTTAACAACCCACCATCCGGTACCGGTTTGCTTTTGTAATTCTTTAGCGGCATCAACTGCTTTATCAGGTGTGGCAGCAACAATACCTTCCTGAATTCTAACACCAAAACTTTTTAGGATTTGTTTCCCTTGATATTCGTGAATATTCATTTTTTAGGTTTTTTGATATTTTTATTGTGATTTACACAAAAATTGATTTACAATGTAGCTAGCTATTTTAAACTTTACATTAAGAGTCCAAAATTAAAACAAATTATGTGAAAATAAGGTGCTTTTTGGTATTTTTACTCTTTTCAAATAAGCCCTTGAATTTGACTCGTAAAAATTTCATGTTAATCCCCTGTATTTAAACGCTCTAGTTTTTAAACTGTTGATATTCTATACACTAGTTTTAGAAAAGTCGCTATTTACAAATTATTAACAAGTGGATTTGTTTTGAGAGAAGCGTAGTGAAAAAAAATTCTTAATTTAGTCGTTAGTAAAACAAAGCGATTTTATTCCTTTTTTATAGAATAGAAATAGCTGAATTACACATTAAACAACAAACCTAAAAACCATTAAAAGTTGTTACTCCGTATCTGCTTTTTCTTGTGTTTTTTTGACATTATTAATTAAACTCATAACGAATGAAAAAATTTGCACTTCTCTTTTTTGCACTACTGAGTGTTTCCTTATTTGCCCAAAAGGATTGGATTCGATACGCGGCAATTTCACCCGACGCATCGAAGATTGTTTTTGCCTATCAAGGCGATTTATTTATAGTTTCATCAGCCGGCGGAACCGCAGAACCTTTATTGCTTAGCGAGGCTTATGAATCAAACCCCGTTTGGTCGCACGACGGAACTAAATTGGCTTATACTTCTGATTTGTATGGTAATTTCGATATCTTTATTTACGATTTTGCGAATCGTACGAGCAATCGCATTACTTTTCACAGTGCTAAACAAGTCCCATGGACTTTCTCGCCCAACGATCAATTTGTACTGTTTTCTGCCACATTAGACGATGCCGTAAAAAATGCACAATTTCCATATGGATTGTTAACCGAATTGTATAAAGTTCCGGTTTCCGGCGGGCGCGTTACGCAATGCCTGACTACATCAGCCGAAAATGTAGCGGTTAATAAGGATGGAACAAAATTGATTTATCAAGATGTAAAAGGTTACGAAGATCCTTGGCGCAAGCACCATACTTCATCGGTTACACGTGATATTTGGGTATTTGATAAATCGACAGGAAAACATACGAAAATAAGCAATTTTGAAGGGGAAGACAGAAACCCCGTTTTTGCTGCTGATGAAAAGAAAATGTTTTTCTTATCGGAGCAAGACGGAACTTTTAATGTTTATGAAAAGGCGTTTAGCGAAAATGCCGATGAAGTACAGCTAACAAAATTTGAACATCATCCCGTACGTTTTTTAAGCGCTGCCAATGATAATACTTTGGCTTTTATCTACGATGGGGCTTTGTACACCAAAAAAGAAGGCAATGAGCCGCAAAAGTTGAATCTGAACATCCCTAAATTTAAGGAGATGCCTATTTCAACACCTAAAGTATTCACCAATGAAGCAACCGAAATGAATGTTTCTCCTGATGGAAAAGAGATTGTTTTTGTTGTTCGTGGTGAGGTTTTCGTTACTTCTGTAGAATTTGGAACAACCAAACGCATAAGCAATACGCCCGAGCAGGAGCGAAGTGTGAGCTTTAGTCCTGATGGAAAATCTATTCTTTATGCCTCAGAACGCAATGGCAGTTGGAATTTATACGAAACTAGTTTGGTAAATCCGGAGGAAACCGCTTTTGCAACTTCAACCGTGTTAAAAGAAAAGCCTATTTTGGTAAGCGATAAAAATACCTTTCAACCTGAATATTCGCCTGATGGAAAAGAGATTGCATTCCTTGAGGAGCGCACCACACTTAAAGTAATTAATCTGGCTTCTAAAGAACAACGCTTGGTTTTAGCCGGTACCTATAATTATTCTTATTCAGATGGAGATCAGTGGTATCAATGGTCGCCCGACGGAAAATATTTCTTGCTTAGTTATCTGGGTGGAAAAAGATGGGTTGACGAAGTTGGCCTCGTAGACGCAAAAGGAGGAAAAGATCCTGTAAACCTTACGCTAAGCGGTTATTCTGATAATAATCCAAAATGGATTATGAGTGGCAATGGAATGCTTTGGTTCTCCGACCGCAATGGAATGCGTAGTCATGGGAGCTGGGGAGCAAAAATGGATGCTTATGCTATGTTCTTCAATCAAGAGTTTTATGAGAAATTTACGATGTCTAAAGAGGAATATGAAGCCAAATACGATAAGAAAAAAGAAGAGGATAAAGACAAGGACAAAGATACACTAGCTGCATCCAAGAAGAAAAAAGGAAAAGATCAGGATGCCAAAGAAGATGAAAAAAAGGACAAAGCCGTTGTATTGGATTTAAATAATTTGGAAGATCGGGTTGCCCGTCTCACCATTAACTCTTCTGATTTAGGTGATGCCGTTCTTAGCAATGATGGTCAAAATCTATTCTACCTCAGTCGTTTTGAAAAAGGCTATGATTTGTGGTTGCACAAAATGAAAGAAAATGAAACCAAGCTTGTTTTGAAATTAAATGGGCGCGGTGGTCAACTTAAGATGGATAAAGACGGCAAAAACTTATTCTTACTGTCGGGTGGCAGCTTGATAAAATTGGATATTAAAAATGTTGATAAACCTTCAAGAAAAAGTATTGCTTTTAAAGCAGAAATGGATTTGAATCCTGCCGGCGAGCGCGCCTATATTTTCGATCACGCTTGGAAACAAGTAAACGATAAGTTTTATGCTCCTGATTTTAAAGGAGTTGATTGGGAAATGTATAGAGATGCTTATAAAGCATTTTTGCCTAGCATCAATAACAATTATGATTTTGCTGAACTTTTAAGCGAAATGTTGGGCGAGTTAAATGGTTCGCATACTGGAGGCCGCTATTCCCATCGGGCAGATGGTGATCAAACCGCCAGTTTGGGTGCTTTTTACGATTTAGCTTTTACAGGAAAAGGATTAAAGATTGCTGAAATTATTGAAAGGGGTCCTCTTGATAAATCAGATTTTGATCTTAAAGTGGGCGATATTATTGAACAAATAAATGGGGTAGATATTTTTCCAACTGATAATTATTATGCTTTATTGAATAATATTGAAGGTAAAAATACGCAGTTACGGATTTATCATCCAAGTACTCAAAAAACCTCTACGCTTGTAATGAAACCGATTAGCCAAAGGCAGAAATCGGGCTTGCTTTACGATCGTTGGGTTAAATTTATGCGTGAAGAAACAGATCGCCTCTCAGATGGAAAAATTGGCTATGTACATGTTCAGGGCATGAATGATGCCAGTTTCCGTGTGGCTTATTCCGAAATTTTAGGTCGTAATGTAGATAAAGAAGCTATAATAGTGGATACTCGTTTCAATGGTGGCGGATGGTTGCACGATGATTTAGTGACTTTATTGAGCGGCGAACGCTATGTTGATTTTGCACCACGTGGTCATTATGTTGGTTCCGAACCAATGGAAAAATGGTATCGTCCAAGTGTTGTGCTCATGGGCGAAGGAAATTATTCCGATGCGCATGCTTTCCCTTATGCTTATAAAGCCTTAAAAATAGGAAAATTAGTAGGTATGCCTGTTCCGGGAACGATGACAGCCGTTTGGTGGGAACGCCAGATTGACCCATCGCTTGTTTTTGGGATTCCTCAAATGGGTGTTTGGGATTTGGAAGGAAATTACCTAGAGGGTCAACAATTAGAGCCGGATGTAAAAATTGCACAAGACAAAGAACAAATTAGTCAAGGAATTGATCAACAACTAATGAAAGCGGTAGAAATATTGCAGCAGAAAGAATAATGCAAAAATTATTAATTAAAAATATGGTATGTCCGCGCTGCATTCAAGCAGTGCGGACTACTTTAGATGATTTGAAAATTGAATATTCCAATATTCAATTGGGTGAGGTTTGGTTAAAAAACGAAATATCAGAATCATTAATAGGCGAATTAAAAATCCAATTGGAAGAAGAAGGTTTTGAATTGCTTGATGATGCACGAAAACAACTCATTGAAAAAATAAAAACAACCTTAATCTCATTAATTCAGCATTCTGATAGTGAAATACATATTAATTACTCTATATATCTCGCCGAAACACTAGGTAAAGATTATCGCTATTTAAGTAGCTTTTTTTCTTCCTATACGGGAATGACTATTGAAAAATACATTATTTTACTTAAAGTTGAAAAAATTAAAGAATACATTTCCTACGATGAACTTTCGATAAGCGAAATAGCTTATAAAATGCATTACAGCAGTCCTGCTCATCTTAGTCGGCAATTCAAACAAGTTTGTGGATTAACGCCCAAAGATTATAAAATGCAAGTGCATAACAATAGAAAATCATTGGATCAACTTTAATTCGTAACTAGCTGTAAATTTGATAATTATTTTGTAAAAAAGTGTTTGTTTCAGGTAAGCTCCCTGCTCTACCTTTGCTCTAAAAAGAGTTTATGAAGAAACATAGCATTTTTGTTGAGAATTTAAAATGTGGCGGCTGCGCCAATACCATCCGTAAAGCAATTTCTAAATTTTCTGGTGTTCAGAACGTTTCTGTTGATGCGGAAAGCTCGAGAATTGATTTTGAAATGGAGGATAATGACCAGCAATTAACGGCCATAAAAAAGAAATTAGCTTCGATAGGTTATCCTGAAGTTGGTGATTCGAATAGTTTTATAACTGAGGCAAAATCTTATGTAAGTTGTGCTATTGGCCGAATGAGCTAAGATTTTGTATTGAAGTATTCGTGCATTTGTAGCTTTTCGAATCTATTAAAAGTCGAGGCCACAAATGCACGAATATTTTATTGTTTTGATTTACCTTAAAAAGGTAAGTCATCCGTATTGTCTTGTTCTTCAGGTGGAATATCTGCCGCTGTATGCGAAGGAGCTGCCGTTGGAGCAGGAGCGCTCGCCGACTGTTTTTCAATTCGCCAAGCATCCAAATTATTAAAATAATTGACTTGTCCGTTTTTCTCCCAACGTTTTCCTTTTATATTGAAATGTACAGTAATATCATCGTTTAGATTGACTGAATCAAGCGAATCGCATTTATCTTGAGTCAATTGAAATTTGATGGTTTCTACATATTCAAAACCATTGGGTGTACTTTCTTTTATTTCAATAACAAATTCTCTTTTCTTAAAGCGATCGCTTATAACCACTGTATCAAATTTTTCGATCAATTTTCCACTAATTTCAAAACTCATAGTTTAATTTTTAATTATTCGTATTTTGTATTTATTTTGTCCATTTTCCTTGACACGTAGGAAATTCTAAAGCTTTATTGAGTAATTTCAAAAAATCACTTCTTTGCATATTTTGAGCCCCCATCTTTTTTAGATGATCTGTTTCAACTTGTGAATCAATAAAATAAAATCCCATCGCTTCTGCTTGTGTGCAAAGATACGAAAGAGCTACTTTAGATGCATCGCTTTTTTTAAAAAACATGGACTCACCAAAAAAGGCTTTTCCAAGTGAAATTCCATAGAGCCCGCCTGCTAATTCTCCATCATAATAAGTTTCGATAGAATGAGCAAAACCCAGCTTGTGTAATTCCATATAAGCACTTATCATTTCGTCAAGCAACCAAGTTTCTGTTTCGCCTTTTCGTGGCGTCTGGGCACAGGCTTTAATTACGGCTTCAAAATTTGTATCGATTTTGCACACGAATTTCTTGCTTCGAAGCACTCGCAACAAGCTTTTTGAACGCTTTATTTTAGAGGGTTTTAAAATCAATCGTGGATTGGGCGACCACCACAACAAACGCGATCCTTCGGAATACCAGGGAAAAATACCTTGCGAATAGGCTAAGAGGATGCGTTCTATCGATAAATCGCCATCAACGGCCAATAAGCCATCGTTTTCGGCCAATTCCGGATCGGGAAATACAATTTCATCGGTAAGCTGAAAAATGGGCATTATCGATCCATATAATCTTGAAATAAAACTTGTAAAAAAGCTTTTCCTTCTTTACTTATCGAATCGAATTGAGCTTTGGGAACTGTATTGCGATAATAATAGTTCAAATGCTTTTCGAAGGAAATTTGTCCTGAAGGCCGGCTCCATATAAAGCCCTCTTCGTAAGCATTATAAGCAAAGCGACTGCTTGTGCTGTCGAGTAAATTTTTACTCCACGCATAATCAGTAGCCTCCAAACCAAGTTGAGGCAAAAGTGTGGCCACCAAATCGGGTTGATAACCTAAATGCTTTATAATTTTACCACGATAAGCAGAATCCAATACCGGACCGTAAAATAAAAGCGGAATTTTATGGTATGCCGCATCTTGCATAATGTGATTACGGTAGCTATTGTGCGAGTGATCGGCTACAATGATAAACAGTGTGTTTTTATACCATGCGGATGGCTTCACTTTTTCGAAAAATTTTTGAAGACTTTGATCCGTATAATAAGCAGCGTTAATGTATTGCCTTTCGTTGCCACCCCATGGGAGCACTTCTTTTTTAGGCTTTGGCTCATCGTAAGGCGAATGAGAGCTCAAAGTAAATAACGCCGATAAAAAGGGCTGTGGTGTTGTATTTAAGTCATCAGCCATTTCGGTTAAGGTAAACGCATCGTGAATACCTAGTTTTCCTCGCGGGAACTTTGGATTAAAATCTTCCACTTCCTTAATTTTATCAAAGGCATTGTAGGTGATATAGCTTTTGATATTGCCATAAATCAAATGGCCTCCAAAGTAAAAAGAAGTAAAATAACCTTCTTGATTTAATTGATGAATCCAAGTGGGTAAGCCCGTGTATTTTTCGGGATGAACTGTAATAGAAGTGATTGGATGAGCCGGGTAACCGCTAAATATGGAGGCCATAGCTTGTTCCGATCGCGACCCCGTGGCATAAAAATCATCAAAAAGTAATCCGTCTTTCTCTAAAGAATGAAAAAAGGGTGTTATGCCCGGTTCTCCTCCGAGTGTTTCAATTAAATCGGCCGACCAGCTTTCCAAAATGAGCAATACGATATTGGGTCTTTCTGTGGTGAGTATTTTCGGATACTGATCGGATTTTGAACGAAATAACTGTTCTACAATTTGTTTCGCTTCTTCGTTGGGCATCTCCACAAAAGGATTCTTATCGATATTTATTCTGTTTTCGAAAATGCCCATAAACAAATTGAAAGCCGAATTTGTGGCCGCACTATTTAATATCTGACAGTTAGAGAAATAAGATTTGCTCCGATTAATCGGAACACTTTTAATACCACCTCTCGCCGGGATAAACATGAGTACTGATCCAAGAATCAAGAATAAAAAAGCATGCGTAGGCTTGATTTTTATTCTTAAAATTGGCGTAAAGAAATAACGACTGTAAATGTAAATTCCTACATAAGTCAAACCGCTCAAAAGAACGATTAAAAGAATGCTTTCGCCGGTTTGTGCTGAATTTATAATCTCGTCGGGATGACTTAAATAACTAAAGGCTTTATAACTTAGCTTTGTTCTCCACTCAGCATAAAGTCCGAGCTCTATAATATTGATTAGCAGGAAAATGAAAAGTATAATTACGGTATAAATCTTGTTTAAGTTATTTAACCATTTGGGACTGGAAAAAGCTTGGATAAAATGAATAAAGAATGGAATTATCAATATATAAGTTGCCGATGAAATATCTAGTTTTAAAGCATAATAAAACGTGGCTATGATATCCCTAAAGGCGATTCCATTATCCAAAATGGTTTGGGCATAAGCAATAAGAAAGAGTAGCCTTGCAAAAGCAAAAATGAATAACCAATAAATATATTGCTTTATTAAAGATTTGATTATCCGTAACATAGATATTAAATAAAAAATGCTGTTTCTCTCTTGAGGAAAAACAGCATTTGGATTTATCCTAAATTATTTGGCGTAGTTTATCGCTCTTGTTTCGCGAATTACTGTAATCTTGATTTGCCCGGGATAAGTCATTTCTTCCTGAATTTTCTTCGAAAGATCATAACTTAATTCCATGGCTTGATTATCGTTAATTTTATCCGCTCCAACGATAACACGCAATTCACGTCCGGCTTGGATAGCATAAGTTTTAACGACACCTTCATATTCTAAAGCTATATTTTCTAATTTTTTAAGTCGTTGAATATAAGCGTCAACTATTTCGCGGCGTGCACCGGGTCTTGCTCCAGAAATAGCATCACAAACCTGTACAATAGGAGAGAGGAGTGAGGTCATTTCAATCTCGTCGTGGTGAGCTCCAATTGCATTGCAAATTTCGGCGCTTTCGCGGTATTTTTCGGCCATTTTCATACCCAATAATGCGTGAGGCAAATCAGGCTCGTTCTCAGGCACTTTACCAATATCGTGGAGCAAACCTGCCCGTTTTGCTTTTTTGGTGTCTAAACCAAGCTCTGCAGCCATTGTTGCACTTAAATTAGCAACTTCGATGGAGTGCTGAAGCAAGTTTTGACCGTAAGAGGAGCGGTATTTCATTCGGCCCACCATTTTAACCAATTCGGTATGCATATTATGGATTCCTAAATCGATAAGCGTGCGCTTTCCGGTTTCCATAATTTCTTGTTCTATTTGCTTCTTGGTTTTGTTTACAACTTCCTCAATACGAGCAGGATGAATACGGCCGTCTGTTACCAATTTATGCAAAGATAAACGGGCAACTTCTCGGCGTACAGGATCGAATCCCGAAAGAATGATGGCATCCGGCGAATCATCAATGATAATTTCGATGCCGGTCATGGCTTCGAGTGTACGAATGTTTCTACCTTCGCGACCAATAATACGTCCTTTTACTTCATCGCTATCTAGCGGGAAAACGGAAACCGTATTCTCAATCGTGTATTCGGCAGCAGTACGTTGAATGGTTTCGATAACGATCTTTTTAGCTTCTTGATTGGCTGTCAGTTTGGCTTCCTCTTTAATCTCGTTAATGTAAACCATTGCCGCTGATTTAGCTTCATCTTTAACGGCTTCAATCATTCGTTCTTTGGCTTCAACTGCCGAAAGGCCGGAAATTGCTTCGAGTTGTTCCAACTGCTGTTGATGCATTTTTTCGAGCGAAGTTTCTTTCTGATTGACAATATCAAGTTGCTTTGATAAATTATCCTTGATGGCAGAAACTTCCCTGTTTTTGCGATTTACATCTTCGAGTTTCTGATTTAAAGCAGTTTCTTTTTGTTTAATCCTGTTTTCTGCTTTGTTGAGGTTCGCGTTTTTTTCGAGCACATATTTTTCGTGCTCTGCTTTAAGTTGTAAGAATTTCTCTTTGGCTTGTAATATTTTTTCTTTCTTTAATATTTCAGCCTTTTCCTGAGCTTCTTCTAAAAGATTATTGCTTTTGCGCTCTAAGGCTTTTTTTACAAAATAACTTGCGAGAAAAAAACCTATCCCCAGAGAAACCAAAGCAATAGCAATCATTGTTAAACTTTCCATTGTTTTAGTATTTTAGCAGTCGGGACATAAAAAATCCGCATAATTCGGAGTTTAGTAAACCCCATACGTAATGTATAAGGTTGCCGGAGTCATCAAAAGTCCACTGTCCAATAAATTGAAACCCGAAGGTTGAGGCCTGTTTTCAAATCCCTAAGCGTTACCCTAATTTGTAAAATGTTGAGTTTACAAACAAGTTGAATTATGCGGAATATTTTTATTCAAAGAACGTGTGTCTAAATCTTTATTTTTTCATTTAAATACTCATCAATATCTTCCAGTTTTTTGGTCATTTCTGTGTCTCGATAAGTAATCTGTTTTTCCAATGAAGAAGCATCTTTTGCCAATTGTAAAGCGACCATAGCGATTAAATCCTGCGTGTCGTTAAAATGAAAACTCTTAGCGTATTCTTTGGCTAATGTTTCAATTTTTTTTGCTGACAATCTAAGTGCTTCCTCTTCTTCTTTTTTTATTTTCAAACGATAAGGACGATTTGCAATCGTTATTGTAATTGATAATTCGTCCATATTTAATTTCTATTTATTTAAAAGATTTAAACATTCATCTATTTCCCGCACCAGTACATTTATTGTTTTTTTGGCACTTTGCCTTTCCGTATCTGAACCAAAGGTCTTCGATACTTCTAAAACTGCGGCCTTCTCCTTTAACAACTCAATTTCGTTTTGCTGCTTTTGAACCAAATTGTTAAGTTCAGAATTTTGCTGTTTTAAATTTTCGTTTTCGTCAGAAAGAATTTTGTTTTTTTCGGCCAGGACCTTGATCTTGTATTCAATACCTGAAATCAAAATACTGGCGTTTTCCATATCTCCTTTCTAAGTTCTACCTTGCAAAGATAAACGAAGACTTTGTGCTTTGCAAATATATTTCTTGAATTCTTTAACCTGGAAATTGGCTTGTTTTAAGTAGAGTAAAATGAAATTTAGGTCCGTTGGAAACGATGTAAAAAGCAATGTATCAAATAATTATAAATCACTTCTTTTGTAGATTAACCAAACAATAGAACAAAACAGAAAACTGTAGCCAAGCGCAAAAGTCACATCGAACGAAGCAATATATTCCTGAAACTCGATTCCGAATATTTTCATTAATTGACTATTTGGAATTCGAATTAAATTCCCGATTGAACGCAAGGGCAAATAATCGCCCCAATCGCCGGGAAGCTTATAGCTAATAATAGGTTCAGCGATATAAGCCCAAAGTAACAACACGCCTATAGCAAATCCGGAACGCTTTACTAGCGTGGCAATTAAAAAACCAAAGCTACTGTAAGCAAATACTTCAAGAGCATATACAAGTACAAAATGTGATTTTTCTAAGATTAGTGCTATACTGAGGCTTGGAGTGTGAATAAATCCGAGGATTAAACCAAATAAGCCGACAAGCAATCCCATTAAAAAAGAAGTGGCAAGAAGCAAGATTAGTTTAGCGAAAAACAATTCGTTTCGACTTAAACCGGCTATCACTTGTTGTTTAATTGTTTTGTAGCTGTATTCATTGGTTATCAATATAATAAGCATTATCGCAGGAAAAACCTTAAAAAATCCCGATAAGTACGTGATATTGTGCCAAACCAAAGGAAAGGCGTAAAGCGACATTTTTGGCAATGTGATAGGAAGATTTCGGCCTCCTTCTCCAATTATATCGTTTATAAAAGTTTCAACTCCAAAAAGGATTAAACCCAAGGCGGATATATAAATCAAAAATAAGTACCAAAGCGCTTTAAAATTAAAAGCCTTGATTAGTTCTATTCGTAAAAGTCTAAGCATGTTCGATGATTTCTAAAAAGTAAGTTTCCAATGATTTTTCTTGCTTATGTAAATGCGATGCGGTGATGCCATTTTTAAATAAATAGCGATTCAAATCTAAACCGCTGAGCTGATTGCTGCTATTGATAACGAATAGACCTTGGTGTTCTTGAATCAAATTCAATTCGCTGTCGTTTGCAAGAAGATTTTTAAGTTTGTCGTTCTCGTCTACTTTTATTTCGAAAATAGTGGGTTCCAATAAAATATCATCCACTTTTCCTGAAACAAGTTTTTTCCCTTTCTTTAAAATGAGCACGTGGCTGCATACTTTTTGCACTTCGTCTAATAAATGACTTGCCAGAATAATTGTAATGCCCTGCTTAGCAATGCTGATAATCAACCTTCTTATTTCGGCAATGCCTTGAGGGTCAAGACCATTTGTCGGCTCATCGAGAATAAGAACTTCGGGTTCGCCCAACAAAGCACCGGCAATAGCTAAGCGTTGTTTCATCCCTAGCGAATAGGTTTTAAACGTGTCTTTTCGTCTGTCGTATAGCTCAACTATTTTTAAAACACGTTCGATATCCGTATCGCTTATTTTTTTTATCTGACAGAAAATTTCAAGATTTTTTTGTCCTGATAAATAAGGATAAAAAATGGGCGTTTCTATAGTAGCACCAATTTTTTGCCTATTCACGTTGGTATCGGTATTTGAAAACCAATTAAAAGATCCTGAACTTGGACGAATAACGTTGAGAATCATACCCAAGGTGGTTGTTTTTCCGCTGCCATTTGGGCCTAATATACCGTAAATAGATCCTTTTTCTATGCTAACGTCGAGTTTGTCAACGGCCACTAGTTTTCCGTATCGTTTGGTGAGTTGATTTATTCTTAATATTTCCATATGATTATTCCTTGTACTCTCTGACGATTAACTCAGGGAAAGATTACACTTCTTTTAAGATTAAACGATTTGTAATCTTTCCGCAATTATTTCTTAGACTTCCTTTTTCTTCTTGTTCCCATGTCAATTATAGATAGCGCATTTCATCAAGCAAATAATTAAAACTGATTTATATTAATTCTAAACTAAGCGAATTTTAAGGTTGGGTGTAAATTTCAATCTTATTTATGCATAATAATTTTTGGCTTTTCATTACCTTTGCGTTCAATTTTAAGACATTAAACAAAAAACCTAAAAATTCATTATGGCATACGATATTGATATGATTAAGGGCGTATATGCCCGAATGGCCGAACGTGTAGATGCTGCTCGTAAATTAGTTGGAAAACCACTGACTTATACCGAAAAAATACTTTATGCACACCTCGACGAAGGCATTCCAACACAAACACATAAGCGCGGTGAATCTTACGTAGATTTTAATCCCGACCGTGTAGCAATGCAAGATGCAACAGCTCAAATGGCACTTTTGCAGTTTATGCAAGCCGGCAAAGATAAGGTTGCTGTGCCTTCAACCGTGCATTGCGATCACTTAATTCAAGCTAAAATTGGAGCTAATGAAGATTTGGCTACGGCGCAAGTCACAAACAAAGAAGTTTACGATTTTCTGGGTTCTGTATCCAACAAATATGGTATTGGTTTTTGGAAACCCGGTGCTGGAATTATTCACCAGATTGTACTGGAAAATTATGCTTTTCCGGGTGGAATGATGATTGGAACGGATTCTCACACTGTAAATGCCGGTGGTTTGGGAATGGTTGCTATTGGCGTTGGTGGCGCTGATGCGGTTGATGTAATGGCCGGAATGCCTTGGGAACTAAAATTCCCCAAATTAATTGGTGTAAAATTAACCGGTAAACTAAACGGTTGGACAGCAGCCAAAGATGTAATTTTGAAAGTAGCCGGTATCCTTACTGTAAAAGGAGGAACGGGCGCAATTGTGGAATATTTTGGCGAAGGTGCTGATGCTATTTCTTGTACCGGAAAAGGTACGATTTGTAATATGGGTGCTGAAATAGGGGCTACAACTTCTATTTTTGCTTACGGCGAAAAAATGGCTGAATATCTTCGCGCCACCGATCGCGCTGATGTTGCCGACGAAGCAGATAAAATGGCTGCTTATTTAAGAGCTGATGAAGATGTTTATGCCAATCCGGAAAAATATTACGATCAAATTATTGAAATTGATTTAAATACATTAGAACCTCATTTGAATGGTCCTTTTACTCCGGATCGTGCTACTCCAATTTCTGAGTTTGCCAAAGCTGTTGAAGAAAACGGTTGGCCAACCAAAATGGAAGTGGGATTGATTGGTTCGTGTACCAACTCTTCTTATGAAGATATTTCTCGTGCTGCATCCATTGCCAAACAAGCTGCAGATAAGAATTTAGAAGTAAAAGCCGATTTTCAGATTACTCCGGGTTCTGAGCAAGTGCGTTACACCGTTGCTCGTGATGGACTCGTTGCTGTTTTTGAAAGTATTGGAGGCGTTGTATTAGCTAATGCTTGTGGACCTTGTATTGGTCAGTGGGCACGCGAAGGTGCCGAAAAACAACCAAAAAATGCCATTATCCATTCGTTTAACCGCAATTTTGCTAAACGTGCTGATGGGAATCCAAATACACATGCTTTTGTAGCTTCTCCCGAAATGGTAACTGCTATGACTATTGCCGGTGACATGCGTTTTAATCCTTTAAAAGATAAGCTTATTAACAAAGATGGCGTTGAAGTTATGTTGGATGAACCTACCGGTGATGCGATGCCTAAAAATGGTTATGCAGTTGAAGATAATGGGTTTGTAGCTCCTGCAATTGATGGAAGCAGCATAGACGTAGTGGTTAGCCCTACATCAGATCGTTTGCAACTTTTAACCCCTTTCGATCCTTGGAATGGTGAAGATTTTAAAGGAATGAAATTGCTTATTAAAGCCAAAGGAAAATGTACTACCGACCATATTTCTATGGCTGGTCCTTGGTTGCGCTACCGGGGTCACCTCGATAATATCTCCAATAATATGTTGATTGGTGCAGTGAATTATTTTGGCGAAATGACCAATGAAGTTGTAAACCAACTTACCGGTGAAAAAGGCGAAGTTCCTGCTACAGCACGGGCTTACAAAGAAGCGGGTATGGGATCAATTGTTATTGGTGATGAAAACTATGGCGAAGGATCGAGTCGTGAACACGCTGCTATGGAGCCTCGTAATTTAGGTGTAAAAGTAGTTTTGGTACGCTCTTTTGCTCGTATCCACGAAACTAACCTTAAAAAGCAAGGTATGTTGGGCTTGACTTTTGCCAATAAAGCCGATTATGATTTGATTCGCGAAGATGATACTTTTGATGTTGTTGGTTTAAAAGATTTTGCTCCTGGCAAACCGCTAACCGTTGTGATCAATCACGCAGATGGATCGAAAGAAGAAATTCTTGCTAATCATACTTATAATCAAAATCAAATTGATTGGTTTAAAGCCGGAAGTGCTTTGAACCTTATTAAACGGCAAAACGCTTAAAAACTGAAAAAGGGATAGTAAAAAAACGTACTATCCCTTTTTTCTTGTTTATATTGATTCTAAATTAGTAATTCAGATATGGATTACTTATTTGTTTCATACTTTTGTTTTTTTAATTGCAAAAGTTTATGCCAAAAGTTGTATCCCTATCAGAAGCTGCCTCTTTAGCTATTCACGCTGTTGTATTAATAGCAGGTTCTGATAAATTAGTCAGTGTAAATAAGATAGCAGCCGCTACCGAATCGAGTAAAAATCATTTAGCTAAAGTGATGCAGCGTTTGGTTAAAAGCAATATGGTTAGTTCTACCAGAGGGCCTGCCGGAGGCTTTGTTTTAAAAAAGCCGGCATCAGAAATTTCACTCTATGATATCTATTATATTATGGAAGGACCAATAGAATTGGAAGACTGTCCTTTAGGACGTCCAATTTGTCCTTTTGATAAATGCATAATGGGAGGCATAATGCATAAACTTACCAACGATTTTAAAAAGTATTTGATGGAAAATAAAGTGTCGGATTTTATTTAGATGCTTATTTTTGATTAGAGTCGTTTTTCTCTGTTTTTATTCCTTAAACTTATTTTTATATATCCTGTTTAGTTTAAGCGATTCCACGTTTTTTATTCAAGTAAATAAAGCGATTAAACTGATGTAAATTTGATGTTAATTTATTAACATATTAAAATATTATAGAGTTATAGATGTTTAATTGCTTAATAATTAATTTGTTAATGATAAAATGTTTTATTATACTTGTATGAAAATCTAAAATCATCAAGCTATGAAACAGGGAGAAAACCACAATCCAATTTTGATACCCGAGGAGTGCATACTCGAGGGTTTTATTAAAACGAAGAAATCATTTAAAATAGAAAGTGATTTTTATGGTATTTTGTTGTCAACAGAAAAAGTTATTATCGATAAAACTTCCAAAGTAGTTGGCGACGTAGTTTGTTCGGAGCTAATTATTAGTGGTGCTTTCGAAGGCAATATTTTTTGTACCGGAAAACTGTCTGTTTTGGGTAGCGCTAAAATAGCGGGACAAGTGTTTACGAAATTGTTTCAGAATGAAGAAGACTGTGACTTGAATTGTTTTATTCAAATTCCGAATAATACGGTGCTCAACGCTATTCAGGATATTCTATTAAATATCGATTCAACTACAAAATTGTCGAATGATAAGGATTTGCATAAAATTACGCAATTATTTAAAGATAATGTATATACCTCAAAGGATGAATCCAAAAAGATCAAAGAGGAAATTCATTCAACACCCGAAAAACAATAGGCTTAAAACCGAGGGGCAAAAAGTGTCGGCTCAGGTTTTTACATCATCAAAGGTCATTATCCACTCTTCGTTGGTAGCGTTTATTAGTTTATCAGCAAGGTTAAACCCATTTTTCGTATAGAAACTAGCCAGTTTGGGATTTTCTATGCTTAACCAAAATTTTTGGTTCGGAAATCTTTGCATAAGTTCGCGAAGCCAAAGTGTTCCCAATTGTTGTCCTCTATACTTCTTCTCAACCCAAAGAAATGCAATGTATAAATACCCTTTTTCGAACCATTTGTCAGCAATCTTTTTTGCGTACATCATATCCGGTGTTGTTTTGGAAAATACGATTCCGCCGCCAATGATCTTATCCTCAATACTCAAGGTATAAATAGTAGCGCTATTGGCGTAGTCTTTCCAATAGGGCACTATGCTTTCTTTCCAATCTTCAGGCAAAATACCGAAAAAGGAGTCCGCAGTAAACCGTGTATTTGAAAAGTCGATTTGCATTTAATAATCAGATTATAAAGTTATTATAATAATCCCCATGCCCATAGTTTATCTGAATCTTCTAACCAACGATCGCCGATATCCGTTCTGTAATAAGAATGGTTGATCAACACATTGCTTAAGCGATTATACATCGTCCGTTGGGCATCGCGCATCGTTATTCCGGTTCCTGAAACCAATAGAGCTATCCCCGAATCACCCGTAATTAACCATTGGTTCTTTACACTTTTAAGGTGCATAAGATGAATCCCCGACTTCATGGGCTTTTTAAATAAAACAACGACATCTTTCGAAAACAAATTAAATGTTTTTTTGTCTTGATAAGGAAAAGGCGGAACAACAATAAAAGCACCTACTTGAAAGCCTTTTTTTGTGCTTATCTTAAACTTTTCGCCTTTGACCAGCTTTAGCAAAAGGGCGCCCATAGGCTCTGTTATACCAGCTCTTTGGATAAAAATTTGCGGATAACCAAAACGGGGTGTAAATTCCAAAGGAAATATCCCATTGCCGTTTACGATACAATTGATATCAATATGTCCAACAAAATTATCTTTAGCTAAAGTAGGTTCAAATTTTTTGAGTGTTGCATCAAAAATAGGACTGTCGTCGGTCCAAAACATACTTGTGCCCATTTCGCCTGTCGAAACGCCTAATTCTTTTGGAAATAGTTTCTTATGCTCGAAGGTAATATTGATAGGGCGAATAAATTCCTTGCCATTAAAAAATGCGGAAGCACTAACCTCAACACCGGCCACTTTCTTTTGAAGTTGGAACGGGCCCATCGTATTTCCCCATGTTTTGTTGTAAGCTTGTAATACACGCTTGGCATCAGCGCCATCGTCATCAGTACCCACAAACAATAGCTGTTTATTGTCCTGAATTTCTCCAGAAGGTTTTATGACGTATGCATTTGGGTTCTTATCGATATAAGCAATGGCTTCTGCAAAGTTGGTAAATTCCCGATAGGGTAGAATTTTAACTTTATGCCGTTTCAACTCGTCTTGCCCAAATGCACGATCAAGCTCTAGTCTATCGCTGTAGGCAGTTCCACCAAAAACATATTTGCCTTGATTTCTTAATTCTTCGGCTTTTTTTCCATATCCGCTGTAATCAAAGATAATGATATCAGCCCAAGCAATATGTTCTTCCCACTGACTGACTTTCTTTACAAAGCCATAGCCAATTTCTTTGCAAGCTTTGTCTTCGATAAACATTTTAACATTATTCCCTTCTTTAAAAATGGCATAGGCAATATCCAAGGATTCACCCCATTTTGATACAAAAAGAAAGTTGTCTTTTTTATTGATTGATTTTTTCAATTTTAGATTTTTAGTGCATTAATTTTTGTGCAATATCCTTTTTTTAGTTTGTGTTTAGGATACTAATTTACTATTCATTACTTATGCAAAATCCTATATATCAATATGATATATGTAATTTATTTTCTTAAAAACAGATCGGTTTATTGTTTTTTCTTTAATTCATAAATATCGCAGCGCCTATCTTTAATATTTCTTACGCTTCCAAATTGATTGAGTTGCCTAAGCATATCGATATCGACATCGGCGAGCAATATCATCTCCGTATTTGGAGTGGCTTCTGCCTTTATACCGTTGGTTGGAAATGCAAAATCGCAAGGTGTAAAAACCATAGATTGTGCAAACTGAATATCCATATTATGTACTTTAGGAAGATTGCCAACACTTCCGGCTATGGCCACATAGCATTCGTTTTCGATTGCTCTGGCTTGAGCGCAATTCCGAACTCGCGAATAGCCGTTCTGAGTATCGGTAAGAAAAGGAACAAACAGAATGTCCATACCATCTTCGGCTAAAAGACGACTGAGTTCCGGAAATTCAACATCATAACAAATAAGGATGCCAATTTTACCGCAATCCGTATCGAATGTTTTGAGCTCTGTTCCGCCATCCATACCCCATACATTTACTTCGTTGGGTGTTATATGCAGTTTTTCATAGCGCTCAACAGTTCCATCTCTTCTGCATAAATAACCTGCATTATAGAGGCGATCATTTACGATTTCGGGCATGCTACCCGAAATAATATTGATATTGTATGCAATAGCCAATTTAGAGAATTTCTGAACAATTTCGGCAGTGTATTTCGAGAGTTCTCTAATCGCTTCAGGTTCGGATAGGTGATTGTTTTCTGCCATTAGTGGCGCATTGAAAAATTCGGGAAATAGAGCAAAATCAGCACGATACCCTGAAACCGAATCCACAAAAAATTCGACTTGCTGGAGCAATTCATCCAAGTCTTTGTAAGCGCGCATCTGCCATTGAATAAGTCCCAATCGGATGACTTTTTTTATGATAGTGGGTGAAGTGGCTTCTTTTTCGTAATAAATATTGTCCCACTCCAATAAAACGGCATAATCGTTCGATGCATCGTCGCCTTCTAAATAGCTTTTGAGAATTTTGGATGGGTGAAAATCGTTGGAAATCTGGAAGTTAAAAACAGGATCGTGAATTTCTTTTTTGCGTACTTTATCAATATACTCCTTGGGCGAAAGTTTATCGGAATACTTATGATAGTTGGGAATTCTTCCTCCAAAGGCAACCCCTTTTAAGTTTAAACGTTCGCACAGTTCTTTTCGATAATCGTAAAGTCTTCTGGCCAAACGCAATCCCCTGAACTCCGGTTTAATAAAAACATCAATTCCGTAAAGCATATCGCCATTCGGATTGTGCGTATTGAACGAAAAATCACCTGTTATTTCTTGGTATGTATGGTGCCTGTCAATTTTACTGTAGTCGACAATTATGGATAAGGCACTTCCCGCAATTTGGTTGTTTACTTTTATAACTACCTGACCTTCAGGAAAACGGTCGATCAAGGTTTCGATCTGAGTTTCGCGCCAATAGGCATCCGGCATCGTTGTATAAGATGCAATCATTGCTTTTTTTAGTTCTTGATAGTCGTTTATGCTGAGAAAGGTTAGTTCTATATTTTCAATTTTCTTCATTTAATTCTTTTTCAATAAATCAATAGTTCTGCTTTTACAACCGAAGCACATCTTTTAGAATAACTCTATTCGTAATAAGCATTTGGTATGTTTGTAAATTTTTGTCAATATTAAAATGAATTTTAATTGCTTTTACATCTGTTGTAAAAATAATTGGGTAGGAGTTGGACATGTTTTTAACGAATATAAAATGAGTTGACTTTTCAGCATCTCAAATCTATTTAAAATGAATATTGCTTTGTGTATTTTAATAGCTTTACCTGAATATACGGTTCATTTATTTTACTTTCATTAGGCCGATGGATTCCAAATCTTCTCTTACAATATTGTTTTCTTCTAATGTTTTTTTATGGAGTTGCGAAACAACCCAAAGAAAATGGAGCGCTTTTTTTCGATCGCTGTTTTTATAGTAAAGATAGACTTCGTAATAGGCTTGTGCCAGATTCTTTTTATCCATTTCCGACAGATTATTCGGAGATTGCTGCAATGCTGGAAAAACGATTTCGCTGCCAACAGGCAAAATATCCGGATTTTTAATGCTAAGTCTATTGGCTTGAAAAACAAGTGGCCAAATAAAGTCTGCTTGATAATAGTTTTTAGAAAGCATATAGATATATTCTCCCGCCATAGCGCGATGTTTTCCGGCCGGATAGGCTGCCGGTTTGTGTATGCTTGCATCCGAAGAGCTAATTTTGGTTTCCGGTGTCATCTCTTCAGACTTTTGCACTTCCGGATTTTTGATTTCAGCTTTCTCTTTTTCTGCGGTTATAGGCGCTTCTGTTTTGTTGGGTTTAACCTGATTATTTGATTCGGAAGAAGGCCAGAAAATAAGCAATAGCAGTAAGAGGATAAAAACAAGCAAAATGGACCAACCGTATTTATAAAACCAATTTGAGCGTTTTTTTTGGGGCGGCTTTTTCTTTGTTTCTTTTTCCGCTGGCCTTATAATTGTGGGAGTTTCCCCTTTTGGTACGGGTTCCGGTTTTTTTATTTCGCTAGGCACTGCTTTTAATAATTCCGCTTCCATGCCTTCGTATTTTCGGTTGATGTGCTTGCGGAGTGAGGGTAAGGCTGTAAACTTGATGGTATTGTGTGCAGGAATATCCATTACTTTTCCGGTTGAAGGATTTCGTCCGGTTCTGGCTTTTTGCCATTTTATTGAAAAACGTCCTAAGCCGGGTAAAACAGAACGACCCTCATTTTCTAAATGTTCCTGATTCAACGCTATTGCTTCGCTAAGTAAATGGTGTACTTGCGTTTTTGTTGCTCCTGTTTTTTCCGCAATCTTATCAATAAGACTACTAAATGTCATTTTCTCTTTCATCTCTAAGCGTGTTTAGATTTTAGTTCATTTTTGATTGTTGAACTGGCTCGAAAACGAAGCGTACGTTTTGGAGGTAGCATAAGCATTTGATCGTGATGCGGACTGAATGATTTTCTTTTTCTGGTAGTCGCCGTGCTAAAAGTGCCTAAACCGGGCAATGTAACGGGTATGTCCTGATCCAAAACCTCCGTAAGCATATCAATTGCACTTTTTAATGTTTTTTTCGTTTCGGCTTGCGTTAAATCTAAGCGTAGAGCAAGATTCTTGATAAACTCATTTTGATTCATGGTAAAGTTTTTTAAGAATGAATATGAAGAATGGCTTAAATGTTTAAAGTTTAGCAATATAGCGATTTTATTTTGCAAATGCAAGTTTGTTATTGACTATTCAGGAATAGGTCGGAATTTTTGTCGCTTCGCTTGTAAAATGAAAAAGACCTTAGTCTTGGCAAAACCGTTGATTTTTTTGCTTGAGCAAAGTTAATTGTAATTTAAAAGCGACTAAATGTAAATAAAACTTGACATTATGTTATTTATGCATTACATTTGTACTTTCATAAAAACATAAAAACGATGAAAGAAAATTATTTATTACCTCATTCATTTAAGAAAATAGGATGGATCCTTTTTATTCCGTCGCTTATCTTGGGAATTCTATGGTTAATCTTCGATTTTGAGCCCGCTTTTTTAGATGTGCCTGTAATTGGTTTATTTAGCCATGATTTTATGAAAGCACGTGGATTTATTGCCATTTTCGAAAACAATATTGCTAACGAATTATTGGGTGTTTTGATTATAGTGAGCGCCACCTTTGTTGCCTTTGCTAAAGAAAAAAACGAAGATGAGTTTATCTCAAAAATCAGGTTAGAATCGTTGGTACGTGCTACCTATTTAAACTATGGGATTTTGATCTTCGCCTTGATTTTTATCTATGACATGTCCTTTTTCACGGTTATGATTGTAAATATGTTTACCGTTTTGCTCTTTTTTATCTTGCATTTTAATTGGGCACTTTATAAATCTAAAAAAGCCATTAGCGATGCGAAATAGTATCAAAGTAGAACGGGCCAAGAAAAATATTACGCAAGCTCAACTTGCCGATTTAGCCGACGTGAGCCGACAAACCATCAATGCTATTGAGCTGGGGAAATACAATTTATCCACTATTTTGGCTTTAAAGATTGCGCAGATTTTTGATAAATCGGTAAACGAAATTTTTGAGTTAGAAGAAGGAGATTAAGCATTTTAGGGTACCTTTGCCTCCGATGATTAAATTCGATGTAATTGTAGTAGGAGCTGGTCCTGCAGGTTTATTGGCTGCCGGTCGTGCTGCCGAATTAGGCGGAAAAGTGTTGGTGCTAGAAAAAATGAGTGCTCCCGGACTCAAGTTATTGATTACCGGAAAAGGCCGATGCAATATTACCAACGATGCTTCGATTAGCGAATTTATAAAACATGTCTATCCTGATGGCCGTTTTTTGCGCAATGCTTTTTCGCAATACTACGCAAAAGATATTATCAATCTCTTAGAAAGATATGGTGTAGAAGTAAGTTTGGAACGCGGCGGACGCTATTTCCCAACCAACAATAAAGCCAAAGATGTATTGGACGCACTGCTTCGTTGGGTTACGGATTTAAAAGTCGAAATTCGCAGGCATCATAAAGTAGAAAAACTGCTTATTGAAAACGGTGTTTTAGTAGGTGTGCAAGCCAATGGTCAAGCGTTTTATGCCAATCAAGTGGTTTTATCTACCGGAGGAAAATCCTATCCGGGAACGGGTTCTACGGGCGATGGTTACGAACTTGCCAAAAGAGTAGGGCATAGCATAGAAAAACCAATACCTGCGCTGGTTCCTATTGAAACGGAGGGTGGTGTAGCTCAAAAACTTCAAGGACTCAACCTTCGCAATGTAAATGCAGTAGTTTGGGTAAATGGACGAAAATTGGGAGCCGATTTTGGCGAAATGATTTTTACGCATTTTGGTCTTTCAGGGCCGATTATACTTACCCTTAGTAGGATAATTGTAACGGAACTACAAAAGAACAATAAGGTAGAGATAAGCATCGATTTAAAACCGGCTTTGGATGAGCAAAAGCTTGATAATCGCTTGCTTCGCGATTTGAATGAACATGGCAAGAAAAAAATTGTCAATATTTTTCGAAATTGGTTGCCCGCTTCAATGATTCCTGTTTTTATTGAGCTTTTGGCATTGGATCCGGAAAAGGAATGTCATCAAATATCTTCAAAAGAAAGAAAACAAATTCGAAACTTATTAAAAGATTTACGTTTCAAAGTGAGTCATCATCGCTCTTTTAAAGAAGCGATAATAACTGCCGGAGGTGTTTCGACAAAAGAAATAGTTCCCAAAACGATGGAGTCAAGATTAGTCTCGGGTTTGTATTTTGCCGGTGAAATGATTGATCTTGATGCCGAAACAGGAGGTTATAATTTGCAGATCGCCTATTCAACAGGTTGGTTAGCCGGTAGTTCTTGTATGCAGAAAAAAGAAAATGAAGCGATTAATTAAGCGCTCCTTTTTTGTGAAAATGATCTTCTTGGTTTATGCTGTCTATTCTTGGACGCACTATTTCCAAAAGAGCTAGTAGTACTTCCTCCTTTTTTTCTGTAACTGCTTTTTTCACCACTTCTTGCCGGTCTGGCCGAGCGTGTTTGAGGTTTTCTTTGCCCTTGTTTTTTCGAGGGGACAAAGCTCCCATCATCTTCATAAGGATGATCTGTAATTAAAGGGATTTTAAACTCAATAAGCTTTTGAATATCACTTAAATAAGGCCTTTCTTCGCCATCGCAAAAAGAAAGCGCAATACCACTTGCACTTGCGCGACCGGTTCTTCCAATGCGGTGAATATAGGTTTCTGGTACATTCGGCAAATCGTAATTGATTACATGCGATAATTCTTCAACGTCAATACCTCGAGCGGCAATATCAGTTGCAACAAGAATATTTGTTTTGCCATTTTTGAAATTATCTAATGCCGTTTGACGTGCATTTTGCGATTTATTGCCATGTATGGCTGCGGCAGAGATTTGGGCTTTTGCCAATAATTTTACGATTCGATCGGCCCCATGTTTTGTCCTTGAGAAAACCAGTACAGAGCCAAACACTTCGGTTTGAAGCAAGTGAGTCAATAATTTTGTTTTGTCATTTTTGCTGACGTAATAAACAGCTTGTTCCACCTTATCAGCGGTTGTTTGCTCCGGATTGATGGTTACTTTTTCAGGATCACCAAGGATTTTACTTGCTAGTGCCACAATTTCTGTGGGCATCGTTGCCGAGAAAAACAAAGATTGTCTTTTTCGCGGAAGTTTTGTTATGATCTTCCGAATATCGTGTATAAAACCCATATCAAGCATATGATCGGCTTCGTCGAGGACAGAATATTCTATATCGTTTAATGAAATAAAGCCCTGATCGATCAGATCAAGCAAACGTCCCGGAGTGGCAACAAGAACATCAACACCTTGTCTTAAAGCTTGTGTTTGAGCCAATTGTTTTACACCGCCATAAATTACCGTATTTTTTATTCCGGTGAATTTTCCATAAGTCGTAAAACTATCTCCAATCTGAACGGCTAGTTCACGGGTTGGGGTTAGTATTAACGCTTTTATCTTCCGCTTTCCTCTTTCTTCGCTCTTTTTAAGGTATAAGTGCTGCAAAATGGGAATCGCAAAAGCGGCAGTTTTTCCAGTACCTGTTTGCGCACACCCTAAAAGATCTTTACCGCTTAAAAGAATTGGAATAGATTGTTCTTGAATGGGGGTTGGTTTTGTATAGCCTTCTACTTCGAGGGCTTTTAAAATGGGGTCGATAACCCCGAGGTTTTCAAATGTCATGTATTATTTTTAATGGTTGCAAAGATAGTGCAATAGTTTGGATATATTGCTTTTTATATCCAATCAGCAAATAGGTACAGTAAACAAAGCTTTATTTGGATAAAGCCGTATACTCTAGTTATTATACAAATAGCGCTTAATTTTCTTTGTTGCTGTCTTAATAAAGGGTTCCGGATGTATGATTAAAGATTGAATTCGTGAAATCTTATTGACTCTGGAATTGATGTAAAGCTTAAGTTCATCCGCCAATTCGTTGATGGTTTTATCTACTTTCTGACTTATTTCTTCTAGCTTATCGTCCACTTTATGCGTTAAATCCGATTTTATTTCTTTTAATTTAAGTTCCAGTTCTTCGCGATCGAAATGAACCAAAGCCACTAATTTCCCTTTTTGTTGCACTACAATAGATTCTGCAACATGTTTGAAATTATTGATTAAGGATTCGATTTCTTCGGGATAAATGTTTTCGCCATTAGCGCCAACTATCAAATTTTTCAAGCGCCCTTTGTGACTTAAATTGCCTTTTTGATCATAAACACCTAAATCTCCGGTTTTAAACCAGCCATCTTCGGTTAAAACTTCTTTGGTTTTCTCTTCGTTTTTGTAATATCCCAACATCACATTGGGCCCTTTCGCCCATATTTCTCCTTCGCCGGTTTTAGCATCCGGATTATTTATGATTAATTCCAGATTATCTACTTTAGGACCAATAGCTTGCAGCTTTGTTTGTTTGGGGTTTGAACCGGCTAAAAGTGGTGCCGTCTCCGTTAACCCATAACCAATGGCATAAGGGAATTTAGCATAGCGAAGAAACTCTTCAACCATAGGATCTAATTTTGCACCGCCAATACCGAAAAATTTTAAGTTACCACCGAAGGTTTGGTATAATTTTTTTCCTGCAATTCTATAAACTAACTTTCTGGTTAATTTATATTTATGCATGAAACGCGTTGCTTTTTTCTTTTGTATCGTTGGCAACACACTTGCTTTAAATACTTTTTCTATAATTAATGGTACCGTTAGCATCAATGTGGGTTTTACCTTAGCTAAAGCAGGTAGAAGTACACTGGCAACAGGGGGTTTTGTTAAATAGCTTACCGATGCGCCTTTACTAATTGGTAATAATAATCCGATCGTATTTTCATAAGTATGTGAAAGCGGGAGAACAGATAAAAAACGGTCTGTTTCTAAAATTTCTTGAACCCCACTCGACTGGATAACATTGGTAAGTACATTTTTTTGCGATAGCATTACGCCTTTCGAGTTGCCTGTAGTTCCTGATGTATAAAGCAAAATGGCCATTTCATTTTCCTTAGGCGTATAGCTATTTGTGCAAACCGCATTTTCATCAAAGATAAAGCGTTTGTTTTCTCCTTTAATCACTTCATAGTCATCAATCCGAATCGCCATTTCAATAAATTCAGAATCAACTTCTTGGAGTCTGGACTCTAGACTTTTAGAAATAAAAATGACTTTGGCCTCAGAATGTTCAAGAACATTTTGAAGTTCGTGTGCATTGAAATCGGGTAAAACGGGAACCGCTACCACACCCATGCATTGCAAGGCAAAATAAACGACGCCCCAATTGGGCATATTCTGACTGTAAATAACGACTTTATCACCGGGTTTAATATTACCGGCTTCGAGAAAAGCTTTAACAGCTTCTATATTTTTGCCCATTTGTGCATAAGTCATTGCAGGCTCATCTACATATCCGAGGGCATTATTATTGGCGAATCTTGAAACTACATCGGGGATAAAGTTTGAAAAACTCAGTTGGTCATAATTTTTCATAAAATCAGATTGGAAGGCAAAGATAGAGCAAATGCTGCTGAAATCAGCATATTAATCAATAACAATTGTTAATTATTGGAATCGATAAGGTAGTTAAGTAGGTGAGGCGACGAGTAGTAGCTGTTTTTTGATTGGGGCCAATTACTCCTCAAAAAATTGTATTTCAGTTCTTTATACTTAGACTTGATACATTTTTTCTCTTAATTCCTTGATTTTTTCATCCACAATATAATCGTCGTAATCCATTAATTTATCAATAATTCCGTTTGGTGTAAGTTCAATAACACGATTACATACCGTTTGAATAAATTCGTGGTCGTGCGATGACATAAAAATGTTTCCGGGAAATTTTGCAAGGTTATTGTTAAAAGCTTGGATAGATTCCAAATCGAGGTGATTCGTTGGCGTATCCAGAATGAGTGCATTGGCATTAACAAGCATCATTTTAGAAATCATACAACGCATTTTTTCTCCTCCCGATAAAACATCAACCGATTTGTGGATTTCTTCTCCGGCAAATAGCATTTTCCCTAAATATCCGCGAATATACAGGTCGGTTGTATCGTTAGTAAATTGGCACAACCAATCGAATAAACTGAGCTTATTTCTAAAATAGGCCGAATTATCATTGGGGAGATAAGCCGTTGTGATTGTTTGTCCCCATTCGTAAATACCGCTATCTGCTTTTTGCTTATCATTGATAATTTCAAATAAGGCGGTCATTGCTCGTGGATCTCGCGATAGAAAAACAATTTTATCCCCCTTGTTGGCATAGAAATCGACATCTTTAAACAAGACTGTGCCTTCAATACTGTAACTTAAACCACTTACTTCTAATATCTTATCACCAGCTTCGCGTTCCGGTGTAAATATTATCCCCGGATATTTTCGTGTTGATGGCTTGATGTCTTCTATATTAAGCTTCTCAATCATTTTTTTACGACTAGTCGTTTGTTTCGATTTGGAAGCATTGGCACTAAAGCGACGGATAAAATCCTGCAATTCTTTCTTTTTTTCTTCCGCTTTTTTGTTTTGCATTTGAGCTTGTTTTAAAGCAAGCTGACTGCTTTGGTACCAAAAACTGTAATTTCCGGCAAAGAGTTGAATTTTTCCAAAATCGATATCAACCGTATGCGTACTTATCGTATCTAAAAAGTGTCTGTCGTGAGAAACAACCAAAACCGTATTTTCATAATTTGCCAAATAATTTTCGAGCCACGATACGGTTTCGAGGTCTAAATCGTTGGTTGGCTCATCAAGCAATAAGTTATCGGGTTTTCCAAAAAGCGCTTGAGCCAAAAGGACTCTCACTTTTTGTTTTCCACTCATATCTTTCATTAAAGAATAATGAAATTCTTCTTTTATGCCTAGATCGCTAAGCAGGTTGGCAGCATCGCTTTCCGCATTCCAACCATCCATATCGGCGAACTTTTCTTCCAATTCGGCAGCTTTAATTCCATCCGCATCCGAAAAATCTTCTTTGGCATAAAGAGCGTCCTTTTCGAGTCGGATATCCCAAAGTTGACTATGCCCTTTCATTACGGTATCAAGTACAGAAAATTCGTCAAAAGCAAAGTGATCCTGACTTAAAACAGAGAGGCGCTCGCCCGGACCTAAACTAATATGCCCTGCCGTAGTTTCAATTTCTCCTGAAATGGCTTTTAATAATGTTGATTTTCCTGCTCCATTTGCTCCAATCACGCCATAACAATTTCCGGCCTGGAATTGCATGTTAACGTCTTGAAACAATACGCGTTTCCCAAATTGAATTCTTAAATCTGCAACTGTAATCATTCTTCTATTTTTAAACTTCTATGTACTTGAAAAAGTTTGCAAAAGTAGGTATAAATTAATTAAGTATAGAAAGCTACTCGTATTCTTTAAAATTAAAGCGATTTTAATTTACAGAGGAACAATTTAGGACTAATTTTGAACTCGAAATGAAGGTAAAAAGCGTTCTGAAAATCATTCATTCTATTAACATTTACCTGTTGATATTCAATAAAAGATGAATTTCGGATGGCATCATATTTTACATACTTTTAACGTTAGGGCAAGTGTTGTTTATAGGGATTAGGATTAAAAGATAAGAAATGGCTAGCAGAAATGCAACAATAGAACAGCTTAAGGAAGAAATAAATCGGCTGAAAGGAAGGATTTCGGAATTGGAGCAGGACAAGTCTTTGCCTTCGTTCAATTTTCAGAAAAGCAACAGGACGGATCAGGAGTTGCAAGAGAGTGAAAAAAAATACAAAGATTTATTTGAAAAATCGAAAGATGCGATTTTAATTCTTCAAAATGGAAAATTTGTGGATTGTAACAAAGCCACAATAAATATGCTCCGTTTTAAGAACAAAAATGAATTTTTAAATACACATCCCTCGGTTTTGTCGCCTGAAAAACAGCAAGATGGTAAATTGTCGGTGGTCAAAGCCGATGAAATGATTGCCATTGCTTTAAAAAATGGCAGTCACCGTTTTGAATGGGACCATAAAAAGGCGAATGGGGAAGTTTTTCCTGTCGAAGTGCTTTTAACTGTCATTGAAAATACAACGAATAATCAAATTCTACATACCGTTTGGCGCGATATAACAGAGCGTAAGCTGTCAGAAAATGCATTGAGAGCGAGTGAAGAAAAGCTAAGTGCCGTTTTCGAAAATAGTACCATCTTGTTGTATGCGCATAATACTGAGCATGTTCTTACTTATATAAGTCCTCAGGTAGAAGATATTTTAGGCTATACCTCGGACGAAGCTCTTGTTAAGTGGACGAGTTTGGCATCGGATAATCCTATCAATGAGATCGGCATAAAAATAACGGAGAAAGCCATTAAAACGGGTAAACCACAAGCTCCCTACGAATTGGAATTGTTGCATAAAAACGGTAAAAAAATTTGGGTCGAAGTTCGGGAGGCACCTGTTGTAAAAAAAGGAAAAACAGTTTCAATAGTTGGGTCATTAACCGATATTACGGACCGGAAAAATGCGGAACAAAAACTGAAGCAAAGTGAGAAACGCTTTAAACGTTTATTTAATGATTTAGGTGACGCTGTATTTGTTACAAGTATTGCCGAAAATACAATGGGTGATATTCTAGAAGTTAACCCCGCGGCAGTCAGACAAACAGGTTATTCGCGCGAAGAACTATTAAGTATGAATATCATTCGCGATATTTCGATTCAAGGTTCTGGAGAAATTGATACTGCCGATTGGAACGAAAAACTTAAAGCCGGTCATTCAGTTACAGCAATTGAGAAAAAACGAAGAAAAGACGGGACTGAATATTGGACCGAAGTGCTTGTAACTCCAATTGATTTAAGTGGAGAACAAGCCAGTTTATCGATAAATCACGACATTACAAGCCGCAAGATTGCCGAAGATGAACTCAAAGCCAGTGAAGAGCATTTTCGTGCACTTTTCGAAAATGCTTCTATTGGTTTTTACAGAACAACACCTGAAGGGGAAATTGTTTTAGCGAATCCTGCCTTAGTTCATATGCTTGGTTTTCAGAGTTTTGAAGAATTAGCCAATCGCGATTTAAAAAAGGAAAGCTTTGATACCGTTGTTCCGCGAAATAAAATTCTGGATTTGATTGATAGTCAGGGTTTTTTAAAAGGCTACGAGTCGGTATGGATAACAAACAAAGAGGAGACTATTTATATTCGCGAAAATGCGAAGGCTTTTTACGATAAGCAAGGAAAGGTAAAGTACTATGAAGGAACTATAGAGGATATTTCTGAAGAAAAACGTGCAGAACTTCTTTTGAAAGAATCGGAGGAGAAATACCGTACTTTAATCGAAAATATTCAGGATGGCGTATTTATTATTGGGGATGGTAAAATTTCTTATGTAAACGAAGCGTTTGCGTCTATTATTGGCTATACCAAAGAAGAGGTCTTGTGCTTGAATTTCAAAAAAATCATAGCCCCTGAAGATTGGCGGAAGGTACTTTGCAGTTATATTAAAAGTATGAAAGGTGAAGCAAAAGATACGAATATTGAATTTCGGGCTTTACACAAAGATGGCATCACCCAAGTTTTTGTTACCATGACTATTGATCGCGTTTATTATGATAATAAACCTGTTGCTTTTGGTACAGTAAAAGACATAAGTACGACGAAGAAAATGCAAGAGCAACTTGCTATTCGAGAAAAATATTACAAGGCGCTTTTCGATTTATCGCCCAGTGGAATTCTGGTTATGGATGCTAACGGAACTATACTTGATATCAATAAATCTTTTTGTAAGCATAACGGCTATACACCCGAAGAATTGCGAAACAAAAACATCAGCCTTTTAGTTGAGAAAGAAAATCAAAAAGATATCGCTATTCATATTGAGCAGATTATGAATGGCGAAACACTTCATATTGAAGTAACCAATATATCCAAAGATGGTAGCTTGAGAAATCTTGAATTGTACGATTCTCAAGTGACACTTCCCGATGGAAAATTAGGTATTATTTCGATTGCGAACGACATTACCGAGCGCACAAGAGCCGCACAAATCCAAAGTGTTATTTATAAGACTTCTTATGCTGTTAATATTTCGGATAATCTGGATGAGTTAATTAGTATTATTCGCGAAGGCTTAGGAACGCTTATCGATACAACTAACTTTTTTGTGGCTATGTACGAAGAGGAAACGGACACCATTGTTTTGCCTTTTATTGTTGACGAAAAAGACAGTTATACCTCTTTTCCTGCCGGAAAATCATTAACGGCTCATGTAATTCGGACAAAACAAGCTTTATTTGCAACCAAAGAAGTGGTTGCGCAATTGGAAAAGGACGGCGTAATTGAAGCGGTTGGTTCTAACTCTGAGATTTGGCTTGGTGTACCTATGTTTATTAGAGGAAAAGTGACCGGTGCCATTGTTGTGCAAAGTTATGACAATGAAAATGCCTATACTCGAAAAGATTTGGAAATTCTCGAGTTTGTTTCGCAAGCAATAAGCATTTCAATTAGTCGTAAAAAAGCAGAGCAAGATTTATTAAAAGCCCTTGAAAAAGCCACCGAATCGGATCGCCTGAAGTCGGTCTTTTTAGCGACGATGTCGCACGAATTGCGCACCCCGTTAAATGCGATTATCGGTTTTTCTGAGATTATTGAGCGGGAAACACATTTAGACGATATCCTGGAATACAATAAAACAATCAATTCGAGTGGTATGCATCTGCTTAATATAGTGGAAGATATATTTGATATTACTTTAATTGAAACGGGAGAAATCAATATCGATAAAAAAGACCATAAATTGATTTCTGTTTTAAACTCTGTACATGATATTATTAAAGTAGAGCAGCGTAAAACAGATAAGAAACATATCGAAATTAAACGAATTACTCCACCAAATAGTGAAGACTTTATATTATTTACAGATGCCGTTAGGTTAAAACAAATACTCATTAATTTATTGAAAAATGCCTTAAAATTTACCACCGAAGGCTATGTACATTATGGCTATTCTATTGAAACGATAAAAGGCAAAACACTACTGAAATTCTTTGTTCAGGATTCGGGAATTGGCATTCCAAAAGATAAACAAGACCTAATTTTTGAAATGTTTAGGCAAGTAGAAGATTCGCATACCCGTATCTATGGTGGAACAGGAATAGGCTTATCTATTTCTAGGAAACTGACAAACCTTTTGGGAGGAAATCTTTGGGTTGAATCTGATCCGGAATCCTATAAGGGAAAAGGAGGAGCAGGAACTAATTTTTATTTTACCATTCCTTTTGATGCCCCGGCGCAACCTAAATTGATCGAACCTAACAGTTTCAAGGAGCAGGTAAAATTTGACAAGAAAAATGTTTTGATAGTGGAAGATGATGAAGCTAGTTTTGAGTTTTTAAATATAGTTTTAAATCTATATGGAATCAATACAATTTGGGCTAAAAATGGGAGGGAAGCTATCAAAATATGTTCTGAAAGATACGATCTTGAATTGGTTTTGATGGATATTAATATGCCCGAAATGAACGGCTACGACGCGACTATTGAGATAAAGAAAATGAGACCAAGTTTGCCCGTTATCGCCCAAACAGCTTATGCTATTTCAGGTGATAGAAGAAGAGCACTGGATGTGGGTTGCGATGATTATATCTCTAAACCTATTGATAAAACTATTTTGTTGGAAAAATTAGGCAAGTATTTTAAGCACTTGTAAGTCAAATGGTTTTCTACTGTTTTCGGCCTTGAAACTCCCTAAGCTAATAAGTCCATTCAAGCTGTATTTTCAGTTCAAAATGGGAGGAGCATATGAAGGAAAGTGTGAAAAAATGAATGGTTTCAATACGTTACTGATAGCATACAAAATCATGGTCATATAGTTTTAGCTCTTAACGGAATGCCTAATCAGCTCCACGTGTTTTTTGATATGAGGCTAAGGCAATCATTATCTTATTTCATGCAGAATATCAAAGGAGATTCCTCCAAGTGGATAATCATAAAGCATTTATTAATGGGCGTTTTTCTTGGTAAGAAGGCTTTGGAGGATTCTCCCATAGTAAGCCTCAGGTAGATCTGATTATATTAGCGATCAAGAAATTCAACATCGAAGAAATCATTCAGAGAAGAATAGCTTGAATTTCTTGAAAAAATCGAGCTTCCATATGATGAAAGAATTATTTTCAAACCAATAGATTATACTGATGAGATTGAATTGTGCCTTTAGGTACATGATATGGGTAGAAGTTCATTTGTATAGTGATATTTCGTCCAGTACGGGACGAGATTTACGGATTAACGAGTCAATTTTACCCTTATCCAATCCCTAGCGGGATTATATTTAGAAAACGTGGTGCTATTTTAAAAACATCCGTATATGGGGTTTCGTAATATTTAACATATTGTAAATCTATAAATTAGAAAACCAAGATTACTCGTATCGGACAATAATAGATAATCACACTAGAACAAAACGGGGTCTTTTTTTTGATAGATTAATGCATTGGGAAGTGTAAAATAAAAAGTTGAGCCTTTTCCTAGCGTGGAATCAACCCATAATTCTCCGCCAAGCAGTTCGACCATTTTTTTTGCAATCGACAAGCCTATGCCTACGCCCCCAAATTCTCTGGTATTCGAGTATTCAACCTGACGGAACATATCGAATATCATTGTTAAATTCTCTTCTGAAATGCCTATACCTGTATCTTCTACATAGAATCGCAATAAAGGTTTCCCTTTCGATTTGATGATGGTATAGCCATAATTCACGGTTCCTTTTTCTGTAAATTTTATGGCGTTTTTTGTAAGGTTTATCAATATTTGCTTAAGCTTAGAAGGGTCGGTATTGAGGATAATTTCTTCGTTATTCCCGGCATTGGTATAATTAACCGTGAGATCATTTTTAGTTAATCGGTGTTGTTCAATTTTAATGCTTTCGTTAATTTTATCCATAATTGGTTTTAATTCAACCTCTTCAAAAACGATTTCAACATTTCCGGCTTCAATTAACGTGATATCAAAAATATCCTCGATAATATGCAATAATTGATTGCCGCTATTATGTATAATCTGACTGAATTCCACAATATCGTCTAATGGTAAATCCGCACTTATCATTTCAGAAAATCCAATCACCGCATTGAGTGGTGTTCTTAATTCGTGCGACATAGTAGCGAGAAATGCCGATTTTAAACGATCCGATTCTGTGGCTTTTTCTAAAGCAATTTTCAGATTGCTTAACGTTTTTGAGCGATTTACGGAAATGCTGATTTGGTCAGAAACAAATTCAAGCATTTTTACATCAGCTATAGTGTAAGCAAGAGCATCTGTATAACTTTGAACGACTAAAATACCAATGACTTTCTGCTCAACTTTTAGAGGTACCCCGATCCATATTTCTGGATATTCACCGGGATTATCAATTTCTCCCAGTTCTTCTAGCTTTCTAAACGTATCTTTCGTGCCAAAAAGACTTTTTTTTGTGTTGATAACATAGGCGCTTAGAGTTTTTCCAATTGGAAAACTCGAAGAATTATTCTTTTTGTCTTTATGATAAGGAAGTGATATGGATTCCGTTTTTTCATCATACAGGGCGATAAAAAAATTGGTTGTATCGATTATCTTCCCCAATTCCTCTTGTATGATTTCAATTAATTTTTCTAGATTTTGTGTGAGGTTAACGGCATTAGAAATATTGTAAAGTAAGGTTTGTTCTTTCTCTTTTCTGATTTGCTCTGTAGTATCACGAACAATGGCCTGAATATATACTTCGTCTGAGATAATTAATTTATTTAGAGAGACCTCTGCATCGAAAGTGGTGCCGTTTTTTTGTTTATGAATCCATTTGAAAAACTGGGGTTTCCCTTGTATTGCCGCATTTATTTTTTGATTTGCACTCTCGCTCGATAGGCTTCCATCTTCTTGATATTTTGGCGAAAATTCTTCTGGTGAATGGCCTATAATATCTTCTTCTTTACATTTAAAAAGTTTTAAGGTTTTTGGATTACAATCGATAAATTTCCCTCCCTTCATCAAAAATATGGAGTCGTTGGCTGATAAAAATAGGCTGCGAAATTTTGCTTCGCTTTTTTTTAGTTCAAAAGTACTTTCGGCTATTTTTACTTCAAGATTATCTTTCTCTGCACGTAATTTATGCTCAGCTTCCTTAATCCTCAACATCACTTTTATCTGAGCTGTAATTTCAATAGGATCGATTGGTTTGTATAAAAAGGCATCGGCACCAATTTCTAATCCTTTCGCTCGACTTTCTGTACTTTTTTCAACTCCTGTCATCATAATTACAGGAATAGATTGGGTTTTTTTGTTTGCTTTTAACATTTTACAAACAGCGTAACCGTCTGTTTTTGGCATTACAATATCCAAGAGAATGGTATCCGGAATTTCTTTCTTGGCTAATTCAAAACCATCTAATCCGCTTAATGAAGTAAATACAGCAAAGTCGTTAAAATTCTTTTCAATAATTGATTTAGTTATTGTTAGTTGTGCTTGATCGTCATCAATTAGTAATATCTTTTTCATTGCTCAATTTGGATGCGCTAAAGAATTAAACATGGTGTAGATAACTCATTTTGAGTTAATAATAATTTTTTATGCGTAAAGATAAAGAATGATTTAGACAAAAGCAATAAAAAAAATGTGGAATTGGTTATAATTATCAACCGTTGTTATTTATTGGCAAAGCGTGTCGATTGAAACGGCATAAATTGTACGGATATTTAATTCTAATTTTGGTTTCAGTTTATAAAGAACAAAAAAAACCGTTGAAATCATTTGATTGTCAACGGTTTTTTCGATTGCAGTGATCCAGGCGGGATTCGAACCCACGACCCGCAGCTTAGAAGGCTGCTGCTCTATCCAACTGAGCTACTGGACCGATTTGCGGGTGCAAAGATAAATAATATTTTGAATTTTAATAATCGTTTTCCCTTTTTGATCTGATAAAAAAATTTAAAAGATTTTGGCATCTTATTATTTATTTTATATTTGTTTTTTTAGAATCTAAAAATAACTTAATGATTATAGTATGTTGAATCTCGATATTAAACCAAGAGTTGGACTAGGAAATATTTTGTTTGGCGAAATTCCTGAAAACCTAACTAAAATAATGGGAAAACCTGAAACTGTGGAAGATGTTCGCACAGATGATGATTTAAAAACAACCATTTTATCTTTCCCTGAAAAAGGAATCACTGTTTTTCTTGAAGGTTTAATTGAACCTATTGTTTCTAATTTTGATGTAGATAATGAAAGCGCAACTTTATTTGGCGTAAAGATTTTTGAGAAATCCGAAGCTGAAGTAAAAAAATTGATGGAAGATAATGGCTACACCGTTTTTGAAGATGAAGAAGAAGAGTGGGGCGAACGCCGACTTACTTGTGAAGATGCGCTTATGGACTTTTATTTTGTCGATGGAAAGTTGCAAGCCGTAAACTGGGGCGTTTATATCAAAGACGACGGAACCATCGATAAAGACATTTAGTTCCGTGCCGAGCGCGGATGATGCACTAAAATTTCTTCTTTTAAATAATTTCGATCCAGGTGTGTATAAATTTCGGTGGTGATAATGGATTCATGACCGAGCATTTCTTGTACAGCACGCAAGTTAGCGCCTCCTTCAACCAAATGGGTTGCAAAACTATGTCGGAAAGTGTGAGGACTGATATTTTTACGAATACCGGCTCGAGCGGCTAAGTCTTTGGTAATTAGAAAAACCATCGTACGTGTCAACACTTTTCCCCGTCGATTTAAAAAAACAAAATCTTCAAAGCCTTTTTTGATTTCTAAATGCACGCGCGATTGATTTACATAAATCGAAATTTGCTTTAATGCTTGAGAACCAATAGGAACTAAACGTTCTTTATCGCCTTTACCGGTCACTTTTATAAATCCTTCATCAACATAAATATTTGAAAGCTTTAAATTGATCAACTCACTCACACGCAAGCCGCAACCATAAAGTGTTTCCAGCATCGCTTTGTTTCTTTCGCCTTCGGGTTTGCTTAAATCAATTTGATTTATCATAGCGTCAATCTCTTGAATGCTAAGTGTTTCGGGTAGTTTTGTTCCTAATTTTGGCGAATCGAGCAATGCCGTTGGGTCATTTTCGAGGTAATTCTCTAATAAAAGGTATTTGTAAAAAGCTTTAATCCCCGAAATAAGTCGGGCTTGCGAACGAGCACTCAAGCCCAATTCGGTTACCCATTTTAAGAAATCTTGTAAATGGAATAATTCCACCTCTTTTGGCGAAATTTGGAGTTGTTTAAAATCCAAATAACTGATCAGTTTCTCCAAATCGCTTAGATAAGCATCAATCGAATTTGAAGAAAGCGATTTTTCCAAACGCAAATAGTCTTTAAAGCCCAAGCTATGTGATTTCCAAACGGTCATATCTATACTTAATAAACAAATATAGGAATTAAAGGGCAGTGAAATTAACAATTATTATTTTAGTAAACATTCCCAACCGGATACTAAAAAGAACTAATTTTGGACAAGGTCCATTTTAAATCTATGAAGATATTAGTTGTTGAAGACGAACCCAAAGTTGCTGCCTTTATTAAACAAGGATTAGAAGAGCAAGGTTATGAAGTTGATGTTGTTTATGATGGACAAATGGGAAAAAAGTTTGCCATAGATAAGACTTATGATATTATGCTTCTCGATATTATTATCCCCTATATCAATGGAATAGAGCTTTGCAAACAAATCAAAGAAGAAAAGTCGAATATGCCAATTTTGATGTTAACGGCCCTAGGAACTACAGAGGATAAGGTGTCAGGCTTTGATTCTGGAGCCGATGATTATTTGGTAAAACCCTTTGAGTTTAAAGAGCTTCTCGCTCGAATAAGAGCTTTAACAAAAAGATCGCGGGGTATGAATGAAGTAAGTAATAAGTTAAAAATTGCCGATCTTGAACTTGATCTGAATAGGAAAGAAGCCAAGCGGGGTGATCAAATAATAGAACTAACGGCAAAAGAATTTGCTTTGCTCGAATATTTTATGCGCAATAGTGGTCGCGTTGTTTCGAGAGTAGATATAGTTGAGAAAGTTTGGGATCTCAGCTTCGATACGGGAACGAATATTGTAGATGTCTACGTAAATATTCTCCGAAAAAAAATAGATAAAAATTTTGAACATAAGTTAATTCATACGCGCATAGGTATGGGATATATTTTCAATAATGACTAAAAAATGCAAATAAGAAATAAACTCACTTTATTGTTTGTTTTAGTAGTCGCACTGATCCTGTTTTTCTCCTCTTTGTCGATCTACTTTTTTTCGGCAGATTACCGAAGCGATGATTTTTATACCCGTTTATTAAATAAGGCAAACAATACGGCAAAACTGTTAATTGAAGTAGAGGAGGTAGATGCGAATCTTTTAAAAAGAATTGAAAAAGATAATCCGGTTAGCCTTCCCAAAGAAAAAATCATCATTTATAGCTTTCAAAATGAATTAATTTTCAGTACAGATGAAAATAACGATTTAATCGTTACGCAAGAAATACTCGACAAAGCGCGATTGGAAGGTGAATTTCGTTACAAACAGGGCGACTATGAAGTTGTCTGTTTTTTATTTGCTGATAAATATGACCGCTTTGTTGTTATTGCAGGTGCAGTTGATATTTATGGTTTAAAGAAACTCAGGAACTTGCAAATAATTTTGATCATCGTTTTTGGAATTAGCATTGTATTTGTATTTCTATTGGGTTGGATTTATTCAGGAAAGGCATTGCAACCGATCTTAAAGATTATTGATCAAGTGAATGCGATTAGCATAACAAGTATGAATTTACGCGTGGACGAAGGCAATGGGAAAGATGAAATAGCCCGATTGGCCAATACTTTTAACAGCATGCTTGAGCGACTGGAAAAAGCATTCGAAATGCAGAAAAATTTTATCACCAATGCTTCTCATGAACTTAGAACGCCGCTCACAGCAATTACAGGACAATTGGAAGTCGCCTTGCTGAAAGAGCGGACAATAGTGGAATACCAAGATACTTTGATTTCCGCTTTGGAGGATATGAAAAGTTTAAATAGCCTTTCCAATAAACTTTTGCTATTGGCTCAAGCAAGCTCCTATACTGTCGCTTTCGATTTTAAACCCTTGCGGATAGATGATATTATTTGGCAAGCAAGAACCGACTTGTTAACGCAAAACAAGCAGTATAGTGTTAACGTTTCCCTTGATGACGGAATTATCGATGACAAGCAATTGACAATAATGGGGAATGAACAACTCCTAAAAACAGCCATTAATAATTTAATAGAAAATGGATGTAAATACACAGCTAATCATCAACTTATATTAAAAATAAACACAATCGCAAATGGAATTGTTCTCCAATTTACGGATCAGGGTATTGGTATTGAAAAGGAGGATTTGGCCCATGTTTTTGAGCCGCTTTATAGAGGTAAGAATGCTTTAGCAATTCATGGCCATGGCATTGGGCTTTCATTAGTAGAATATATTATTAAACTTCACAAGGGAAGTATTAAAGTTGAATCCGAACTCAATCAGGGGACTACTTTTACGCTTGTATTTCCTTTTATCAATTCTTAATTGATTTTAAATCTCGTTTTAATCGCATTTTAATCTCGACATAATACATTTGATCCTGATAAAATCAAATAAATTATGTCATGAAAGCAGTTGAAAGAAAAGAAAAGATGATAGCAGCAGGAGCTGTTGTCCTTTTAATAGCCTCGTTTATTTTAAGCGTAATATTTTTTAGTTCCAATAAATCGCTTGAAAAGGCCTTGAACGAAACTAAATTGAAAGCCGAAACTATGTTATCCGAAAAATTATCACTCGAAAAACAAATGGCCAAGATTAAAATGGAATTTGATGGCTTGATGAAAAAAAATGGAGAATCAAACAAATTGCTGGCCGTAGCAAATACTAAAATTCTCCAACAGGAAACAAAAATGCAAACCATTGTTTCTGAAAATAGTCAACAAAAAAAATCGCTTGAGAATCGTTTGGCAGAAATTCAAAAGTCAAAAAGCCAATTGGAAAAACAAATGTCGGATTTAACGTTGTATTACAATAATCTGAAATCTGAAAATAGTGATTTGAGTGAAGCGATGGCTGTTTTGGAAAAGGAGAATAAAGATTTGCGCAATAACTTAATGATTATGGCAGCTTTGGATGCTGATAATTTCAGAATTGAAGGTTTAAAAAGGAAAAATGACAGATTGACCGTTAATTCAAGGAATGTTAAAAAGCTGAAAGTGAGCTTTGATGTGCCTTTATTGTCTACAGCTAACTTGAACTTTAAAATCTATACACCGGACGGAAAATCGTATACGAGTCAAGACGGTAGTATATCATATATCATTGTGGATGAGGAGAAAGATTGGTTAGCCAGTACATCCAGTACGAGGAATGAAATTGAAGTTGCGAAACGTATAGAGATGATCTATCACCCTACCCAAAAGCTAAAAAGTGGGGTGTATACAATTGACTTGCTCAGCAACGACATGAAAGTAAAAAGCGTGCAAATTAGATTAAAATAAAACGCTTTCATTTTCCTGATGCATATCAGGTAACATTTCATAATTCAATTGAAATCACAGGATTAGCATACCTGTGATTTTTTATTTAAAAATGCTTTATTTGTTGAAATGAAAATAAATTTATGATTAAGTTATAAGCAGTTTGTTGTATATTTGTTTTTTAACCAGGTATTTAATTTTAAAAATTTTATTATGAAAAATGTTTTAATTCTTCTCGGCTTGATTGGCTTTGTTTTGTTTTTGCAAGCTTGTGGCAATCAGGTCGATAACAAAAAAATAGCAAAAGCGGATTTGCCCGTTGAATGGTCGAAAAATGCCGTAATATACGAAGTTAATATTCGTCAGTTTTCGAAAGAAGGAACTTTTAAAGCTTTCGAAGCCGACCTCCCTCGATTAAAAGAAATGGGGATTGATATTTTATGGCTAATGCCTATATATCCCATTGGTATGGAAAATCGTAAAGGCAGTTTAGGTTCGTATTATTCGGTGCAAGATTATACGGCGGTAAATCCGGAATTTGGAACTATGGACGATATGAAATCGCTCGTAGCAAAAGCGCATGAACTTGACATGCATGTGATTTTAGATTGGGTAGCCAATCATAGTGCTTGGGATCATGCGTGGGTAACAGAACATCCTGATTATTATAAAAAAGACAGTACGGGAAAAATGGTTTCCCCTTTCGATTGGACGGATGTTGTCGCATTTGATTATAGCAATCCAGCCCTGCGCAAAGCCATGGAAAATGATATGTTGTTTTGGGTGCGCGATATGGATATTGATGGTTTCCGTTGCGATGTTGCCGGCGAGGTTCCTACTGATTTTTGGGAAGATGCAAGCAAGGAATTGAACAAAGTAAAACCTGTTTTTATGCTAGCAGAAGCTGAAAAAATGGAATTGGTCGAGCAAGCTTTTGATATGGACTATGGCTGGCATCAACATCATTTAATGAATGAAATTGCCAAAGGAAATATCGATGCCAATGCCATGAATGATTATTTTGTAACACTTTATGAAGAATATCCCGAGAGAAGTTATAAAATGTATTTCACCACCAATCACGATGAGAATTCGTGGAACGGAACGGTAGAAGAACGCTTGGGTGATGCCGCAGATGCGCTGTCTGTATTAACATTTACCATCGGTGATATGCCTTTGATTTACAATGGACAGGAATCCGGTCTAAATAAACGTTTACTCTTTTTTGAGAAAGATTCAATCCCTTGGGATGATTACAGTAAAGCAAAGTTCTTTACGAAACTTGCCAGTTTAAAGCACAACGAAAAAGCGCTGTGGAATGGAGGCTATGGTGAGCTTTATGTGCGTATTCCCAGTTCAAGCGATGAACAAATTTTTGCTTTCGAACGTGGAAATGTAAGCGTTTTATTAAATCTTTCTCCTGAAGAAGTCATATTCAGTCTCGAAGATGCCGATTTCGAAGGCTCTAAAATTTATATGGAAAAGGGATTTGATGGCGATTTTGCCGAGAATGAATTTGAGCTTTCTGCTTGGGGTTATGTGATTTTGGTAAAATAAAGAGCTTAAATCATAGAAAATCAATGAACTCAAAGGCTCATTAAAATTTACCGAACACTAATGGTAATAAATCAAAAAGGGATTGACCGCATCGTCAATCCCTTTTTTTTGTCTTAATTTACAAGTAAAGTTATCGAATTCATCGCTTAATAAAACGCTCTTGGTAAATCACTTCTTCGTAATCATATTTTATGCAATTTTAAATTCCTAGGCTCTGATAATTTAATATTTCATTTTTTTTTGGTTATCGATACATACTTTATGAATCTTAAATAAAGCACTGCATTATTTCTCCGGATAAGCGTATTTATTGAAACTGTTTTTAGGAATTGTTATATACGCTAATTATATTTCCCTACTTTTGATTTCAAATTGAGTTTATGGAATTAACCGATATAATTATCGTTTTATTTATTGTTATGCTTGGAGCAATAGTTCAAGGTTCGACAAGTATGGGTTTTGCTATAACAGTGGCTCCGGTTTTAATGCTGATCAATCCGGATTTTGTTCCAGTGCCAACCTTAATGAGTGGATTTACACTGTCTGTTTATTTAATGATTAGGGAGCGCAAATCAATCATATTAAAAGGTTTGGGTTTTTCTATATTTGGAAGGATTATAGGAGCAATTATTTCGGCTTTCATTATAGTTATCATTTCGCAAACCTATTTCTCACTGGTTTTTGGAGCTCTAATCCTATTTGCCGTTGTATTGAGCTTTATGAAAGGAACATGGGAAATCAATAGGCCTAAACTGTTTTTTGCAGGATTATTATCAGGGATAATGGGAACTTTAGCATCGATTGGGAGTCCACCCATGGGCTTGCTTTATCAGCATCAAAACGGAAAAGTCATTCGCGGAACGCTTTCGGCTTATTTTACGCTTGGTACTTTAATATCCATTCTTTCGCTAAGTTTTGTAGGAAAGCTTTCGATAAATGAATTCAAACTTTACTTATGGATGTTGCCGGCCTTTACACTTGGATTTTGGCTATCTAAATATGTCACAAAATACTTGGATAAAGGGTATACAAGATGGGCAATTTTGGCAATTTCTACGGTATCCGCATTATTTGTAATAGGTCGAACGATTTATACCAACTATTAATCCGATTTTAAGACATAGTTTTTTGCCAATAGATTGTATCGTTTAATTTCTTGGTCAATCCAAAGCTTATCTTTCTTAAGCTCATTGGCCATAATTTCCGCTACTTTTGGTGCCACTTCAATAGAACTTCTGGCATCCAACAATAACCATCGCGTTCTTCGAGCAAGAAAATCATCAATTTTTAATGCCATTTCTTCGCGAATGGTCCAAATTATTTCCCCAATTAAATAGGGAAAATCGGGATGTATTTTCTTTTTAAATGAGGCACTCTCTTCTAACAAAAGTTCAATCTTTTCTGCATCAGCGCCATAATTCTTTTTTAGATGATGCTTGCTGTCTCTTGCTTGAGCTCCGTGTATAGCTAAACTTTTTGTTTTGGATTTTTTGGGTGTTACTTGAGCCACAATTACCGCTTGATCCACAGTGTCTTCCGCCATTTTTCGGTAAGTCGTCCATTTTCCTCCCGCAATAGTAAGCAATCCGCTTCTGGAAATTAAAATGCTGTGCTCACGCGATATAGCCGCCGTACTTTCATCGTCGCCCGAGGTAACCAATGGTCGTAATCCTGCAAAAACACTCAAAACATCCTTGCGTTCCGGGTCTTTATTTAAATATTTAGCGGTGTGTTTTAATAAAAATTTAATTTCTTCTTCCATCGCAATGGGCTCGAGCAGATAGTGCTCAATGGGGGTGTCGGTAGTACCGACAACACATCGGTTATGCCAAGGAATAACAAATATAACGCGTCCATCATCCGTATGTGGAACCATAATGGCTGTATCGCCACGCAAAAATGATTTATCTAAAACTATATGAACACCCTGACTACCACTAATAATGGTTTTGCAATTTGGTTCATCCAGCTGGCGAATACTGTCAGAAAATACGCCGGTTGCATTGATAACCGCTTTTGCTTTTAGTTCATAGCGCATACCGGTTTCTTGATCAACAGCTTCAACGCCTTTGATAATTTCATTTTCTTTTGTCAGCTTATCGACTTTAAAATAATTGAGCATAAAAGCACCTTGTTCCACAGCCGTTTGAGCTAAATTAATCGATAAACGAGAATCGTCAAACTGACCATCGTGATATATTACACCTCCTCGCAATCCTTCTTGTTCTATATTGGGAATGCGTTGCAAGGTTTCTTCTCGTGACAACATTTTTGATGGGCCAAAAGCTTCTTTTCCGGCTAACATATCATAAAATTTAAGTCCTATCCCGTAAAAAGGACCTTCCCACCAATCGTAAACAGGAACAATAAATGGGAGATCATAAACCAAATGTGGTGCATTTCTACGTAAAATACCACGCTCTTTTAAGGCTTCTAAAACCAATGAAATATTGCCTTGTTGCAAATAACGAACACCACCGTGTATAAGCTTGGTACTTCTGCTCGAAGTTCCCTGACTAAAATCAACTTGTTCCAGCAAGAGTGTTTTTAGTCCTCGCGAAGCCGCTTCTAAAGCAGTACCAATACCAGTAGCTCCTCCACCAATAATAATAAAATCCCATAAGGGCTCACTCTCTAACTGACGAATCATTTGCGCTCTGTTCATATAGTTTGTTTTAATCGGGTTGAATACTTTATTTGATGACCAATCTTGCGAATGTTTTTGACAATATTTTTTATCGATAATTCTTTTTTCTCTGTTAGAAATAGCTGTAATTGCGCTATAAATTCTTTACTTCTTAAATAACCATATATTTTATGTGGATTTTTAACGCCATTTACACTGTAATCGTTTTTGATTTCATAATCGAATACTTGAATTCCTTTACTGTTTGGGGTGAAATCATTATTCAAATCAAAATTTAGGGCAATCTTATCTTCTAAATCGGCAAAATTAATCCACGATGATGCGACGCATTCCGGCGTAGAAATTTTAAGTTGATTCCCCACACTTTTAATCTCTTTGGCGATTTTAGCACGAATAAAAGGCAAGCCAAGTGGCGATCCCATAGTAACAAAGGTATGGATAGGTCGATTTTTTAGTTCAAATTGCAAAACATCGTAGGCAATGATGGTTCCCATCGAATGACTAAGAATCATAATTTCATCATATTTATGCTTTTCAATAAGATCAAGCAAGCGATTTCGTGTCTTTTGTTTTAACGTAATTTGATGATTACTAGCGCCGTAATACAATTCGAGCTCCATAAAGTATTTATACATAATGGCATCCGAAACCTCCGCATAATTTAAACTCAAGTCTTCGTTTAAAAATACTTTCTCCAGTTCTTTTTCAATAAATTGAAGTATTTTTTTTCGCCAGCTGTAGCTTTTATTTTCTATTGCTTCTTCTTCGGGCGAAGGGGTATAAGGTTCTTCAAGGTAGTAAGGATTTTTTTTATCGCTAATCGCCGGGTTTTCAGGGTAAGGATAAACAAGGTCTGCCCAATACACGAGTTCGAATTTGAATTCGGGAACGGGCAATGCCAATTTATTAAAGCCTTCAAGAATCGCTTTTTTCCACCATTTCTCGAGAAGTTCTTTTGGAGGTTTATTTCCTAAACCATGAATGCCGATAATTACTTTTGCCATTTGCTTTACTTAATATGCTTGTTATTTTCTTCTAAAACAGGTTGTTAAATGATCGTTTACCATGCCGCAAGCTTGCATATGGGCATAAATTACGGTCGATCCAACAAACTTAAACCCGCGTTTTTTCATGTCCTTGCTTATTTTATCCGAAAGTGCTGTATTTGCAGGAAGCTCTTGCATTGTTTTAAATGAATTCAGAATGGGTTTTCCCTGGCTAAATCCCCAAAAGTAGCTGCTGAAAGATCCAAATTCTTCTTGGACTTTTAGAAAAGCTTTTGCATTCGAAATTGCCGCTTTTATTTTCAGCTTGTTTCTAATTATTCCTTGATTTTGAAGTAGTTCAGCTTCTTTTTGGCTGTCGTATTTTGCAATCTTATGATAATCAAATCGATCAAAAGCTTGTCTAAAATTTTCACGCTTACGGAGTATCGTTATCCAACTCAATCCGGCTTGAAACGTCTCTAAAAGCAAAAACTCAAATAATTTATCATCGTCATAGACAGGAATTCCCCACTCCGAATCGTGGTATTTTTGATAGAGAGGATCGTTTCCCGCCCAATCGCAACGCGTTTTTTGATCACTATTTATCATCTTTCCTTTTTTCTTTCAAAGGTAGTGTATTTAAGTCGATTTTAAAAAGCAATTTGTTCGCGCTTACTTAAGAATTAACTATTTTTGCTCGATAAAAAGAAACAATTATGTCTGAGAAAAGAAACTGGGTTAGTTTACACGATTTTGAAGAAATTAAATTGGAGTTCTGGGAAGGGATTGCCAAGTTAACGATTAATCGTCCGCGCTATTACAATGCTTTTACACCTACAACGACAACGGAAATGGCTGTAGCCATGGAAATTTGTCGAGAGAATCAAGAGGTGCTTACCATAGTATTGACAGGCGAGGGAGATAAGGCTTTTTGTGCCGGTGGCGATCAAAATGTTAAAGGCAAAGGAGGCTATATTGGTAAAGATGGAATTCCCAGATTGAATGTTTTGGATGTGCAACGAAAAATTCGCTCTATGCCAAAACCTGTAATTGCTATGGTTAACGGTTTTGCTATTGGCGGTGGCCATGTTTTGCATATTGTTTGCGATTTAACCATCGCTTCAGAAAATGCCGTTTTTGGTCAAACAGGCCCAAAAGTGGGCAGTTTTGATGCCGGTTTTGGGTCTTCTTATTTGGCTTCTATTGTCGGACAAAAAAAAGCGCGTGAAATCTGGTTTTTAAATAAGCAATATTCGGCGCAAGAAGCTATGGAAATGGGCATGGTGAATAAAGTGGTTCCGCTCGATAAACTCGAAGACGAAGTAGTTGATTGGTGTAAAACTATGCACAAACGGAGCCCTATGGCCTTGCGCATGATTAAATTAGGTATGAATGCAGAACTGGACGGACAAGCCGGTATTCAGGAATTTGCAGGCAATGCAACCTTGCTTTATTACTTAACGGATGAAGCACAAGAAGGAAAACATGCTTTTCTTGAAAAACGCGAGCCCGATTTTCATAAATACCCAAAGTTTCCATAATCGCATATGCAACTACAACATTGGATTCACGCTTTTCGTTTAAGAACCTTGCCACTTGCTTTATCTAGCATTGCTATGGGCGCTTTTTTGGCTGCATTTTTTAGCGGTTTTAAATGGGATGTTAGCTTATTAGCTGCACTTACAACGGTATTCTTGCAAGTTTTATCCAATTTAGCCAACGATTATGGCGATGCTCAGAAAGGAACTGATAATCAGCATAGAGTAGGCCCGGAGCGCGCCGTTCAGAGTGGGAAAATTAGTGTTATTCAAATGCGTAGAGCCATTGTCATTTTTAGTGGATTGTCATTAATAAGCGGTATTGTTTTGATTTCGCACGGACTAAGCGGATTGGATGCGAGAGTAAGTCTTCTGTTTTTAATTTTAGGATTATCGGCCATTGCGGCAGCTATTTTATACACAGTAGGTAAAAAAGCCTATGGTTATTCAGGTTTGGGCGATCTATTTGTCTTTATTTTCTTCGGACTTTTGGCTGTTATCGGTACATTTTTTCTGAATACTCAATTCTTAAGATGGGATGTTTGGCTACCGGCAGCAAGTCTGGGTTTTCTAAGTACAGGCGTACTGAATCTGAATAATTTGCGTGATATTGAAAACGATCGTAATTCAGGGAAAAACACAGTAGCCGTGAGGTTAGGAATTGAATCCAGCAAGTTTTATCATTTATTACTGATTGGTTTTGGACTCGCATCGGCACTTGCTTTTAATTTGCTCAATCTGAAATCTTGGGTTTCTTTGCTCTGGCTTATACCTGTAATTCCTTTGTTTGCAATAGATCTTATCAAAATAAAAGGGATTCAAGATTTGAAATCATTGGATCCTTACCTCAAAAAATTAGCATTGAAAACTTTGTTGTTTGTGTTGCTCTTTGGTATTTGTCTTTTATGGAGTTAAAACTGTTCGGGTTTAGAGTTTTTGTTTGATCTCTTCTTTTTGAATGACATTTAAATCACCACGTTCATCGATGCATTCGGTAATTTTCTTTTTAAACTTCCAACAAGTCATCTGTCTTATGTCGATGCGTCGCGATATTTCGTGACTGGAAATATCGGGCAAAGTGCAAACCAGGTAAGTGATTTTAAAGGCTTCCTGAATGGGAATCTTGCAGCGATGAAAAATAGTATGCGCTGTTGCCGATTCTTGATGTTTGCATCGTGTACAGCGACGAGAATAGGG
>JBFHQD010000003.1:0-38628 GCA_041592395.1 Bacteroidales bacterium
CTAAACGGAATTTTTCGGGAAAGCGTTATTAGCCCCAAAACAAACGAACAAATAGGACATCTTTTGAGTTCACTGATTTTTATTTTAGTGATTTTTTTAATGACCTATCTCTTTTTAAAATTGCAAAAAACCACGCATTCACTATCTGTTATGCTTTGGATAGGAGCACTTTGGCTATCGCTCACTATTGTATTTGAGTTTGTTTTTGGCCATTTTATCATCGGGCATCCTTGGTCCAAATTATTGGCTGATTATAACCTTTTTCAAGGACGCGTTTGGTTGTTTGTTTTACTTACTACTTTTCTTGCTCCTTATATCTGCAAAAAATATCTTTTGAAATAAGGAAAACAAACAAGCAAATTCTAAAATTCAATTATTTGTCTATATTTGTCTCTCCCGAAACGCATTTTCTTGATATACTTACTAAAACCAAATAAGTGAAGCTATTACTATTTTACAACGATTTCGCAGGAAACGGCAGGGCTAAAAAGCAAAAAGAAAAGGCTCTGGATTTGTTAAAAAATGCCGGACACGACATAACACTCATCGCTACGCAAGGTGGCGTAAAAACGAGTAGAACCGTTAGCGAAACCAATTTCGAAACTTTTGATGGTATCTTTGCGGCAGGTGGCGACGGAACCTTAATGGAAGTGGCCAATGGTTATATCCAAAATCCGGCCGAAAAAAAACCACCTCTGGGAATCCTTCCTATTGGAACCGGCAATGCCTTTATCCGCGATTTAGGTTATAAAACAGGTCAGCTGAAGGAAGTCATCGAAAATCTGGATGCATCAAAAACAAAATGGGTGGATGCCGGTATAGCTCAAAACGGCAGTGCGCCATTTTATTTCTTTAATATTATTGGTGTTGGATTTACTTCGGATGTAACCGTTACCGCGCAAAAATTCAAATGGCTGGGCAATTTTGCTTATACTATTGGTATCTTTTATCGGGCTTTAAACCTTAAAACGGAGCCAACCATTTTAACTGTGGACGGAAAAACCTATGAACTGGATACTTTATTTGTTGAGGTTTCGAATACACGCTATACCTCTAATTTTTTAATGGCACCCGCTGCTAATTTCGACGATGGTTTATTGGATGTTACCATTCTTAAAAAGATGAATACCTTCCAATTGATGAAGTCTTTTCCTAAAATTTTGACCGGAGAACATATCCATCTTCACGAAGTTATGAGTATTCAAGGCAAAGACATCAAAATAGCGACAAAAAGATCGAAAGCGGTATCGCCCGATGGCGAATTAAAAGGGCATACACCTATCACTATTGGAGTGAAACACAAAGCGATTGAGTTTTTCGCTTAACTGATTTACTGTGAGACTCATAGATTGAGATACAAGCTATCTAAATGATGGGGGATTCAACGCGTTGCCTCGATTTATAGTTTCGTCACATCAATTTTAAATAGCTCAGCGGCATTTTTCCAGAGTATCAATTCCTTTTTGTCGTCAGCTAACTCGAGTTGAGCCATAAACTTTAAATAAGAATTCATATTGGAAATGGGCCAATCCGTGCCGTATAATAAATAATTAGGATCACCGGCGTAGGTAATCATTTCTTCAATTTCTTTTTTCATGTAACGTTCAAACTTGTCGGTAAAATCGCCAAGCACCAATCCTGAAATATCGGCATAAACGTTTTCGTTTTTATACACGACCTCCATACAATCCTTAATCCACGGATTTCCGATATGACAAATCACTATTTTTAAATCGGGATAATCAACCGCTAAATCATCAATATGTATTGGATGCGAATATTTTACTTTTCCAGTAGGAGCATAAGTATCGCCGGAATGAAACATCACCGGCACATCGTACTCAATAGCCATTTCATACATCAATTTTAGTCGAATATCATTTGGATAAAAAGGCTCGTATCCCGGATAAAATTTTAAACCTTTGATAAAACCATTCTCCAGATATTCGCTAATTTCTCTTACATCGCGATGATCGTAATGCAGGTAACTAACACCCGAAAGTACACCGAGATTTTCTCGACCTTTTATGGCCTCTACAACTTGTCGGGTACTCGGTCTGTTTTCGTTTACTTTATAAGACGACAATACCAATGAATAATCTATCTGATTTGCCAACATGCTATCTGTAAGCTTGTTTAGACTATCCTCGAGAGAAACCACTCTGTCTTTGTGGTAATTGTTTATATGCGTATGTACATCTATAATCATATTTTTTCATTTTTCTTTCGACAACTTTCCGGTTTGTTTTTACATAAGCAAAACATTTCAAAATTCAGCAGTTATGACCGATTTTCAGTGCTTACTTTCGAGTGAAGAAGTCTGCTAAAAGAAAAAAACCGTCATTCACAGGAATAACGGTTTTTATATAGTGACTTCCTTTTTTAGTTTAGCATTACCGGCATAATCAACATCAAAATATCTTCCGCATCGTTTCCGCCATCTACAGGAACAATTAATCCCGCGCGGTTGGGAGCCGACATTTCAAAAGTGATTTCATCGGTATCCATATTGGAAAGCATTTCCAAAAGGAAACGCGAGTTAAATCCAATTTCCATATCTTCACCGGCATAACTGCAAGCTAAACGCTCGTTGGCCGCATTCGAATAATCCAAATCTTCGGCAGACAATACCAATTCTTGCCCTTGGATTTTAAATCGAATTTGATGTGTAGATTGATTGGCATAGATAGATACGCGTTTAATAGAATTGTATAAACTCAAACGATCAACAGCCATTTTATTAGGATTGTCAACCGGAATAACCGCATCGTAGTTTGGATATTTACCATCGACCAATTTGCAGCTTAAAACCATATTATCAAACAAGAAGACGGCATTCTTTTGTGAATATTGTAAAGTAACTTCTTCCTCATCTTGTGGAAGTACGTTCTTTAAGAGATTGAGCGGTTTTTTAGGCAAAATAAACGAAATGTTGGCTTCTGATTTTACATCTGTTCTTGTATAACGCACCAATTTATGCGCATCGGTAGCGACAAAAGTGGCACTTTCAGGAGCTAAGGTACAAAATACACCAGCCATAACCGGACGTAACTCATCGTTTCCCGTCGCGAACAAAGTTTTATTAAACGCATTTACCAATACATCAGCCGGAATTTTGACTTCAACAACATCATCCATAAGTACCGATTTTGGGAACTCAGCAGCATCGTGACCGGAAAGCTTGTATTTTCCTTCGCCGGCAGTAAGCTCAATCTGAAAATCGTCGTCAGAAACGGTTAATGTTACAGGGATATTTGCAAATGTTTTTAATGTCTCTATCAAGATTCGTGCAGGAATAGCCACTTTCCCTGATTCATCTGCTTTTTCAAGTTCAAGGCTTACAGACATTGTAGTTTCCAAATCTGAACCCGTAATTTTTAATTGATTACCATCAAGCTCAAATAAAAAATCATCTAATATGGGTAAAGTGTTTTTTGTATTTATTACACCGCTTATGGATTGTAAGCTTCTTAAAAGGCTTACGCTATTGACTATAAATCTCATTTATTATCGATTTAATATTGATTACTATCGTTTTATTGACAATGTAAAATTATTAAAAATTAATGACTTATTCATTCGAATTTAGATTTTTATTCACCAACTTATTAAGATGCTAAAACTTAAATCAAAGCCTTAAAAAGGCCAATGAAGGAGAAACTCCGACACTAAAAAACCCAAGTAATTACCTAAAGCATAACCAATAATCCCCATTGTAATTCCGGGAACCAAGATTTCCTTGTTTTTTAGGGCTCCGCTAACCACCGGAACAAAAGGCGGACTGCAAATCAAGGCCGTGCTTGTTATAATCATAGTATCTGTATCTGTTTTTGTAAATTTAGATAGAATGACTTGTAAAAAAAGCGACCCGAAAATAACAAAACTTAAATAGCCTAAAATGGCAAATGTTGGAGAAGCCAAGTTTGTTAAATCGACCATGGAAGCCACAACAATACTAAATACAAGAATAAGATACATGCCTAAATCAAAAGATTCATTTACTTTATTTACGCCGGGGATTAAGGATGATAAAATAGCCAAAGTACTAATACTCAATATAATAACGATCATTAAATAATCAGACGGAAAGAGCAAGGCTATCCCTCCCGAAACTGCAAATATCAGAATGGCTAAACCCAATACTTTAATCAGTGGCCACAAGGCTTTTCTGTTAAATAAGGCGTCGTACGACTCAATCAATATTTCTTCTTCGGCTGAAGCAAGCGATAAGGATGACTTAAACGAAGGCAAGAAATAATTAAAGAATCTCTGTCCTACAGTAATTAAAAACAGAAAATAAAATGCGCCTATAATTAAATCGTAAGAATGTACCATTAAATAAGTAGCCGGTTTAACATCCAACATCACGTTTAGCGATGCCAAATTGGGAGTTCCACCGGTATAAACGCCTACCAATAATCCGCCTACTTTCCAAAACTCGGGGTTTCCCTCCGGACGAAAAAGTTGATAACCAATAATCACCGTAATTAAAACGCTCACCAAACCAACGATTAGTGACTTAAAACTAGTTCCCGCCAACCGAAACCAATCTTTAATATTCGAGGGAAACAACAGCAAGGGAATAGCCAAAGGCACGGTTATACTTGTAAGCAAATCTTGCGTAGCATAAATATCGCTTGGCAATAGTTTCGACAACCCTAATAAAATACCGATTATATAGGCAATTGCAATAGAACCGATTTTCTTTAACAAGGAAATTTTTTTACAGGCTTTTAAAATGAGGGCAGGAGCCACAAAATAAAAAGCAATAAGGAGTACAATATCTATTCTCATCTGCACAAAGTTAGCCGAATAATCTATTTCTCCAAACGCGAGAATAAGAATTCAAGGGTCAAATTTTCAAATGCCCGACTGCCTAACTAAATCGATTAAATTGCCATAAGTGCCTTTCAGATAGGCACCAAGTTTATCATGGGCCACCCAAATGGCTTCTAAAATATCCTCTTCTTTTTGCGGAACTAACACGCCTTGATAGTCGCTTTTCATTAAAAACCAATACGTTATTTTTACTATCCATTGCCGGCCATAGCGATACATATGATAGGTTGTGGGCAACTCTTGATCGATAACTAGATGGCGCACGCCGGTTTCTTCCTCTACTTCTCGCAAAGCGGCTTCATAACTACGCTCTCCTTTTTCAATTTTACCTTTAGGAAAATCCCAAACGCCAAATCGCTTTATCATTAAATATGTATTGTTCTTATGTTTTACAAGTCCTCCGGCCGCTTCAAGCACATCAAAATAAGAAAGAAACAGCTCAAAAGATTCTTTCACATTTTCGGTAAAATTTAAAGCTATATTTCGGTTAAAAGTGCCCGATTTAATCATTTCAGCAAAATTATGAATCAGCAGATCATTTCCGTTCAATACATCATATTCTTCATTTTCAACCGTTTGGTTCTCCGAAATTTCTCCGAAAAAAATCCACTTGTCGTTGATAAAAACTTTATACTTTTGCATAAGAAAAGATCTGTTTTCTGTTCTAATAGTTAGAGCAATGGCAATAAACTACATATATTTAAATCAAAAATAAAAGAATCTTTTCAATAATTGAGAAATTCTTTTTCACTTAAAGTTAAGCTTAATGCAAGCCGAGGAAAAAAATACAAATGAAATAGCTCTTCAAGTAGCAAAACTATTACTTAAAGTAAAAGCAGTTAAGCTCCAACCTAATAATCCCTTTACTTGGGCATCGGGTTGGAAGTCACCCATCTACTGCGACAATCGACTTACTTTATCCTATCCCCAAATCCGAACCTATATCCGACAAGAATTTGTCAAACTTATTCAGGAAGAGATAGGCGAGGTTGATTTAATCGTTGGCGTTGCTACCGGTGGAATAGCGCAAGGAGCGCTAGTTGCTCAAGATATGGGACTTCCGTTTGCTTATGTGCGTTCTTCGGAAAAAGCACATGGGATGACCAATTTAGTAGAAGGCGTTGTTGAATCCGGCCAAAGAGTCGTTATTATCGAAGACTTAATCTCAACCGGTGGTAGCAGCTTAAAAGCCGTAGAAGCCATACGCGCACTGAACTGCGAAGTAAAAGGTTTGGTGGCTATTTTTAGCTACGACTTTGATCTAGCGAAAGAAAATTTCAAAAAAGCAAAATGCAAGATGCTGACTTTATCCAATTATAACGCATTAACCGAACAGGCTTTCGCCGATGAATTTATCTTGGAAAAAGATTTGGAATCATTAAAAAAATGGAGAAAAGACCCCGAAAATTGGGGAAAATAAATAGCTATTATGACAACAATTACCAGTCACAAAAAAACGATTAAAACTTCTGCCGAAACTATTTATGCGCTTTTGAGCGACTTTAATAATTTACAAGGCCTTATGCCAAATAAAGTGGTAAACTGGAGTTCGACTATGACCAGCTGCGCTTTTACCATAGAAAATATGGCGCATATGAATATGGCTTTTGGAAAGAATGTAGAAAACGAAAAAATCGAAATGGTTTCGAAAGGAAAAAATCCTTTTTCCTACGATTTGAGCACCCATATCAAAAAAATAAATGATAGCGAATCAGAAGTGCATGTCGTTTTTAATGGCGATATGAATCCGATGATTGCGATGATGGCTAAAAAGCCTTTGCAAAATTTCGTGGATGTGGTGGTTGATCGCTTAGAAGAAAAATACAGCTAAATTGCTATCCATTTATAAGAATTCGATTTCTTTTATATCGTAAGTAGTCACGTGTTGGTTTGCTTTTTCGACAAGCAAACGACCATAGCTGTCGATTCCTTTGATTCGCCCCGAAAACTTACCCTCACGATCTGAATAATTTCGTTGCTCATTGATGCCGTACAATCGACTCAAATATTCTGCATCGAGTAATGGCCGATTATTGTTTTCTAATTGCGTATATCTCTTTTTTATACAATCCAAAAGCCGTGCTAATTCATTTTCTAAGTTATAGCTATTGCCGCTAATCTGTTTTAAAGAAATCGGATTTGGTGCCTCGCTTATAAATTTCGTTTGATTGATATTTAAGCCCAAACCCACAATACTGTATTCCAACTTATCGCCCAAAAAACTATTGTGAGTTAGCATACCGGCAATCTTTTTGTCGCCCACATAAATATCGTTTGGCCACTTGATTTTAACTTTGGCAATTTGTATTTCGCCCAGGTAGTCGGAAACAGCCAAAGCGATTATTTTATTGAGTAAAAACACTTCCGACGCTTCAATAAACTTGGGTTCTATATAAAAACTGAACGTTAGATTCTTGTTTTTCTCGCTTTCCCAGCGGTTACCGCTTTGGCCTATTCCGTCCGATTGATCTCTAGCACGCAAAACATCCCCATGGTTTAATTGGCCCGCATTTTGCCAATCACGCATTAATAGGCTCGTCGATTCTGCTGCATCAACGGTCTTTATTTTGAAGTTCAAACGCATAAGCCTAAAATATTTTGAATGGGTAAAGCACGCGATTCATCAAAAGGCAGCATCGCATTTATAAGCATAAACGATTCGAAACGAGACAGTTCTTTTGGCGTAATACACCACTCTTCAACCCGCCTTTCATTGAGCAAAAACTCCCGCTGAACCCCTGCTAATAAAGGAGAATCCGGCGTAAACCACTGTCCGTTTTTAGAAAACAGTATATTGCTAAAAGAAGTGTCGCTAATCTTTCCATTATTCACTATAAGCACTTCATCGGCAGATTTGGCTTTTGCTTTAAGTTGATTCAGCTCGTTTCTATCGGCAAATTTATAATCGTAATTGACCGAAGCATCAACAAGTTGTAAGGTTTGAATTTGAGCGGCTTGATACGGATCAAATTGCACATCCAAAATATTCAAATCGTATAAAACCCGGCATTTTACAAGCCCTTTTTGATACGCTTTTGGAATGGAGATGCTTTGTTTCAAATCCAAATCATCATCCACACAAAAGAAAAGTTTACGTGTCGCATTAAAGCGATCGTTATGGTAATCTACCAATTCAGGAACACCATTAACTATTCGTATGCTTTCAATAAATTGGGACATAAACCTTATCTATCAGTTCGTTATATTCTTTTTTTACATCACTAAAAGTGGTGATGCCACCACCGCTTTTGAATAGCATTTTCTTCTTTTTTTCTTCAATAAAGCGAATCATCACGGCACTATCTACGCGCTCCCCATCAAACAAACCAAAAACGCCCGTATAAAAGCCACGTTCGTAAGCTTCCGCTTCTTGAATTATCTCTACCGTTTTTTTCTTTGGAGCTCCACTAATCGATCCGGCAGGTAAAATTTTAAAAAAATGAGTCCCCAATGCATCAAAAAAATCATCCTCGATATCGCCTTCAATTTCAGAACTAACCTGCAGTAATTCTTTTTGATTCGTTTTTACGCGATCGATATAGCGAAAACGTTTTACATAGACATTTTTTGCCAAAATGCTTAAATCATTACGAATTAAATCGACAATGGTATTGTGTTCGGCGGTTTCTTTTGGATCGTTCAGTATTTGATTCTCTGCATCGGGCAATTTGGCATCTATCGTTCCTTTCATCGGATAAGAAGCTATTTTTCCGTTGGCTATCCGAACAAAAGTTTCGGGCGAAAAAACGACAAATTGATCTTTTAACCATAATTTATAGTTGGCTTTCGACTGAAAAAAAACGGCTTTGCTTGTTCTGTTCATTTTAATCGGAGTAGCTTGCGTCAGGTTAATCAAATACGTATTTCCGAAATCCAGATTCTTTTTTACCAATGCAAATGCCCTTTTATACTGCTCAAACTGAATAGGATATTTAGCAAATTGCAAATGTTCCATGGTTGCAGTTTCTTGATAAACGGCCGCATTGGTTTTATCTCCAACAACATACAATAACTTTCCGGGATCAATTTCATCCAAAGTCAAAACCAAACTATTTTCGGCTAAAAAATCGATGACAAAAAGAAAAGGGACACGCGCTTTTCCGAGGGTATTCATTTTATCAATCGCTTCTGATTTGTGCAGCATAATCCCCATAAATTTTATAGTATTGCAAAGATAAAAATTGCTTTAGATGAAAGTGCTTTTACTCGATAATTACGATTCTTTTACTCACAATTTAAAACAATTGGTCGTGCAATTTGGGGTAAAGAAACTCGATATTATTAAAAACAATGAAATCGATTTAGACGCCATTGAACACTACGATAAGATTATGCTTTCGCCCGGCCCCGGGCTCCCTTCAGAAGCCGGCTTGATGATGGAGATTATTGCGCGTTATGCAAGCTCAAAACCGATTTTAGGCGTTTGTCTGGGTCACCATGCCATTGCCGAATATTTTGGCGCTAAACTATTCAATTTAAAACAGCCCGTACACGGCATTGCCAGAAAAACCAGTATATTAAAAAAAGATCTGCTTTTCAATTCTTTAGATGATAATTTCCAGGTAGGCTTATACCACAGTTGGGCCGTTTCTGATACCGATTTTCCGACAGATTTAGAAATTATTGCACGAAGTGAAAAAGGCATAATAATGGCGCTGCGACATAAAAAATTCAATGTCAAAGGTGTGCAATTCCACCCCGAGTCTATTCTTACCCCGAGCGGCAAAACACTGATTTGGAACTGGTTAGACGAAGTTAATCTTTGATTATTAGTTTATTCTTAACAAAATCGATTTGTTCTGCTGAAAAATCAAAATCCGTTCCATCGAATTGCACAATTCGATCAGCCAATGGCATTAATCTTTTTGCTGAAGCTTTTTTTGGCTCCTCTCCTTTTAACTTAAAATAGAAGAACAAACCGGGCTCGACAACAGACCGCAATCCGCCCGATTCGCAGACCCAAACCACCTTTTCATCAGCCATACGACGAACAAAATCAAAGGCTTTAGGCAAGGCGGAATCTGAATGGGTTTGCACAAAAAACACCTCGTCAGCACCCGCTAACAGCATGCGAGAGCTGTCCTTTTTCCCATCCAAATGCTTCTCTAACGATACTTGATAATCGGACGTTTTAATCACAATATGATCGGGCTCATCCGCATGAAAATGCGGCGTAATTTTCAATCCATAAACAGTTAAACCCATTTTCTTTAACTGTTTAATACTACTTACAGCAAAAGAAGTCTTCCCTACATTTTGTCCGGCACCGGCCAACAAAAGCATTGTAGGAACAGCAAACGATTCCGGAATATCAGGATTTATCTGTTCTATATTAAGCATTTACACATCCGTTTCTTATTTTGATTGCCAAGCATCAAAATAAGAACAATTGCTAAATTTATCGTTGATATGAATATACGTTTTTGCTGCTCTGGCTTTCACCCATTCATCTATAACAGCTTGTTTCTTTTTATTGATCGCCGCTTTCTGTATAATATCATAATCTTGCGTCATATTCGCTTTATGTGGCGGCACTTTATCCACTAATTTGAGCAATCTAAAGGCTTCCTCGTTTTTAGCCGTTGTATACGAGATTGCTTTAGAAACCTGTCCTACCTGCATCTTATCGATTACGTAAAACACTTTGGGATCGAGATCTTCGGCTTGGAACATCGCATTACCTGATTTCTGATTGATAATAAATCCACCGTTAAATCGGTTTTGCGCATCCGAAAATTTTAAGGCTGCATCTTTAAATGTAATGCTGTCTTTTACAATCAAGTCTTGAATACTATCCAAAAAAGTAGCTGCTTCTTGCAAGGCATAAGGCGAAATTTTAGGACGAAGCAAAATATGACGAACATTTACAAAATCGTCTTTCTTTTCAATCATTTGAATGATATGATAACCGGCTTCGGTTTCAACGATACCGGAGATTTCGCCTTCTTTTAAACCAAAAGCGGCTGTTTCAAATTCGGGATAAAGCTCACCTCGACCGTACATCCCCAATTCGCCCCCTTTTTTTGCTGATCCCGGATCTTCGGAATACAAAATGGCTAGCGTAGCAAAATTCTCGCCTTTAAGAATACGTGTTCTTAAATTCAATAGTTTTTCTTTAACCGCTAACTTTTCTGCAGCCGAAACGGGCGGTTTTTTCACTATTTCCGCAACCTGATAAGCGGTATTGATTAAAGGAAGACTATCCTGCAAAATCTCTTTGTAGAAAACTTTTATCTCTTTAGGTGTGATTGTAACATTCTTCGTTATTTCTTGCTGAACATCTTGTTGAACTATCTGATCTCCAATTATTTCACGCATTTCATCTTTAAATTGATCAACCGACTTATGGTAATATTCTTCCAGTTTTTCTTGACTTCCGAATTGTGAAATATAATACCTAAATCTGCGGTCTAATTCCTGTTCTACCTGAACCGGACTTACCACAATACTGTCGATATCCGCTTGATTTAGAAGTAGTTTCTGAAAGACCAGTTCTTTTAATATATCACATTTTATGGTCGACGAACTTCCTTCTATATAACCTTGCATACGGTATTGAAGATATTGCGTTTCGATATCTGACTGGAGGATAATATTTTTCCCGACAACTGCAACAACCTCGTCAAGGATTGTTTGTGGTTTTTGTTCAATCTCTTGACCTATAGCAAATAGGCTCAATATAAAACTAAATGTAAGTACTGAAAAAGTTTTTTTCATCATATTCATTATTCATTTGCGGATAGCTGCCAAAAATAAGACAATAATCCCATTAGTAGGTGATTTTTAATAGATCTCAAATTTCTTTTGTTGAAAAGCGCGTTCGAATAACGCATTTTCCATATTTTCAATTAAAATGACTTTTCTTTTATTTAATATTATTTTTCTAATTTTTTCCTTTTCAAATTCCAGAGGCGATATTTCATCAGCCACTTTAAACCCTTTGATATAAAGGAAAAAGACATAGGGTTTATCCTTAAACTCAACAAATCGATTGTTGCGAAGAAACACTGCCTTATTATAAGTTGTTATCGGAATTTTAGCTAATAAATCGTTGAAAAATATCCATTTTTCATCATCGATAAAATAATCAACACCATATTCCATACAAAAATTTTCTATGGTTAGCTTTTCGGTAGAAGTATCTTCCATATTTTTGAATAAATCGCGTGCCATTTCCAATTGCGGAGAATTTTCTTCCATCTGCACAAAACTAAATTGGACAATGCTTTCTTTTAATTCAAAATCGTTGATGTGTTGCTGATAATACTCTTCTATTTCCGACTCCAAAACATCCGTATCCAATTGCTGTTCCACATACAATTTCTTAAACTGAAAAAGCAATAAAGAATTACGGTATTCTTGAAGCTGTTTTTCAAAATTTATCAAGCTATCCGGAAGATTATTTGCGGCATGCTGTACCAATATTTCATTGCGAACCCACGAATTAACAAAACTTTGAACCAATTGTAACGAATCGTTGGGTTTGGTTCCCGGAGCGATATAACTCCCTATATCAGAATATTTTAAATAATGGTCGTCTACCCTAGCTAACACCACATCATTTTCGTCGATGCCATTTGAATTACAAGCAAAAAGGCCTAATAAAAAAAGTAAACTTAAAAATGATTGGATTTTTATCTTCATAACTTCTCACGTGCTTTTAGTTTACGATAAACATTCTTATTCACGCTTACCTTATATCGATTTTTTAAATCCTTAAGCCATAATTCCTCTAAATAATTCTGATAATCTGCTATTACTTTACCTCGCGTTTCGCTTAATTCTTTTACTGTCTTAGGCAAAACAGAACTAAAATAAACCAGTCCTTGCTGTTCTCCCTTTTCAGCAATCAATGGAGCTAAAGTCCCTTTTTTCCACTTATATTGATCGTAGATTTTTTGACCGGATTCCACAAGCAAATGTTCTATTTTTATTGGATTCAAACTGTCTTGTGTGTAGTTTTCTATAATTTCAGTCTCCGATTTTCCTGCCTGAAAAGCTTGCTCAATTTCGGCTAATATTTGCTTATTATCCGTTTTAAAAACAACAAGCTGAGCGCGCTTTTTCCACTTGTATTTTTTTCGGTTTTTATCAAAAAATTGAGCCAAGCCTAAGCTATCCTTACTGGCTTTAGACCACACTTTTTTATCCATTAAATCGAACAATAAAATGCCCTCGCGATATTCATTAAGAATCAATCGGTATTCAGGATATTTTTCCGGCAAATGCTGCTCTTCAAAATCCAAACAACTCTTATCGACAAATTCTTTGTAGCTGTTTTTTACAAGCGTTTCAAGACTTGAAGGAGCCTGCGCCACTTTATTATCGGCAAAGAATTTTAAAAAATCATATTGTGTATAGGGCTTCTCTCTGATTGAAAAAACCGGCTTCGTATAGCTTTCCAGATTTTTTAAACTAAAGTCTTTGGCGTAAAAATCGATACTAATAAGCGAATGGGCTTCTTGTATATTTTCAGGAAATTCTTTGAAATTTTCTTCTTCTTTTATCTGCGCAATTTTTGCTTGTTCTCCTTTATGGGAGCGGATATCTCTTTTCAGTCTTTCTTTAATTTCTGCCTTTGAATGTTCAAAATCCTTAACAGGATGTTGATCGATAAACTTTATGATATGCCAACCAAAACTTGTTTTTATGGGCTTAGAAATAGTGCCAATCTGCATTTTCGATAGCGTTGAGATAAACTCAGGCACCATTCTGTTGGCTCCAAACCAAGGCAAAAGACCTCCTTTTGGGCTTGATCCTTTATCGTCGGAATAATTTTTAGCAAGAGTTTCAAATGCCTTTCCTTCTTGAAGTTGAGCATAAATCCCCTCTATTTTTATTTTGGCAGAATCTATTGCGGCAGGCATCGATTTTTTAATAAAAATATGAGCTACTTCTACTTCGCCAATTGCCGGAATTTTATCGCTTAAATAAATCAGATGATAACCAAAACGTGTTCTTACAGGCAAGGAGATCTCACCCACCTTTAAATTATACACGGCTTCTTCGAAAGGATAAACCATATCAAAAACCCCAAAATAGCCTAAATCACCTTTATTTCCTTTTCGACCGATACGACCATTTTCCATTTCAGTATCACGAGCCGATGGATCTTCCGAATAATTTTCAGCAGCCTCTGCAAAACTGTATTTTCCTTTTTGAATTCCGTCTCGTATTTGCATGGCCATTTGGAAAGCTGCCATCGTATCTTGCGGTAGGGGATTTTCGGGCAAGGTTATCAAAATATGACTTGCTCTTACATTGCTCTGCATTCTTTTGTAGAGCTGACGCACCGTTTCGTCGTTTACCTCTTCGACAACCAAATAAGGTTTTGCCAGTTGCTTTCGGTAACCTTCCAGCTCATTGATAAATGCTTTGGCCGTATCCATTTTAGCATCTTTCGCTTCCTTAACCTTAAGTTTAAAGTTGATATACAAGTCGAGGTATTCTTTTAAACTTGTTTTTTCGCTTTGATCATTTATTTTGCTGTTTTTCTGATAAATGGCCCAAAATTCTTCCGCATCTACTTTTTCATCGCCAACGCTAAGCAATACAGAAGAATTCGCTTGTGCAAAACCGGATACATTGAAAAGGAAAAGTAGTCCGAGAAGACTAAACCATTTTTTAATCATTTTAGCAATCTTAAGAAAAATTATCGACTATAATTAGGCGCTTCACGTGTAATTGCAATGTCGTGCGGATGACTTTCAACAACACCTGCCGCTGTAATTTTCGTAAATTTGGCTTGTTGCAATGTTTTAATATCTTTTGAACCGGTATAGCCCATTCCCGAACGCAAACCACCAACCATCTGATGGATCACTTCCGATAAGCTACCTTTATACGCCACTCTACCTACAATTCCTTCGGGAACCAATTTACTAATTTCGTCTTCCATATCTTGAAAATAGCGATCTTTTGAGCCTTGTTGCATCGCTTCTACAGAGCCCATTCCACGATAGGACTTGTATTTTCTTCCTTCAAAAATAATCGTTTCTCCGGGAGATTCGTCAACACCTGCAAATAGAGAGCCGGCCATTATTGTGTCTGCTCCGGCAGCTAAAGCTTTCACTATATCGCCTGTATAACGGATTCCTCCGTCAGCAATAACCGGAACACCACTTCCTTTAAGTGCTTTTGCTACTTCCAAAACGGCCGTAAACTGAGGAACACCAACACCTGCAATAACGCGTGTAGTACAAATAGATCCGGGACCAATTCCTACTTTTACACCATCGGCTCCGGCATCCACAAGCGCCTGAGCAGCTTCACCCGTGGCAATATTTCCGACGACAACTTCCATTTCGGGATAGTGCTCCTTTATTTTCTTTAATGTTAGAATCACGCCTTTGGTATGCCCATGTGCCGTATCCAAAACAAGGGCATCAACACCCGCATTAACAAGCGCTTCGGCGCGAGCCATACTATCGCCTCCAATACCTATGGCAGCCGCAACACGCAAACGTCCGCGATCATCTTTACACGCATTAGGGCGTTCCTTAATTTTAATAATATCGCGATAGGTTATTAATCCAACCAGCTTTTTATCTTTATCAACTACAGGAAGCTTTTCGATTTTATTTTCCTGCAAAATATCTTCGGCTTTTTCAAAGGTGGTAAACTCACTTACCGTTACTACTTTCTTGGTCATTACCTCTTTGATGGCTCTACCCAGTTTACGTTCAAAACGCAAATCGCGATTCGTAACAATCCCTACCAGCTTATTCGTTTTGTCTACCACAGGAATGCCCCCAATATGAAATTCATTCATCAGTGCCAATGCATCAGAAACAAGCGCCTTGGATGATATGGTAACGGGCTCGATAATCATTCCGTTTTCAGCTCGTTTTACTTTGCGAACCTCACCGGCTTGCATCTCGATAGACATATTTTTATGGATAACGCCTATTCCACCTTCTTGTGCCAAGGCAATTGCCATTTTAGACTCGGTAACGGTGTCCATAGCCGCCGAAATAACAGGAATATTTACACAAATATTACGTGTAAATCTTGTTCTAACTTCCACTTCACGAGGTAAAACTTCAGAATACGCCGGAATTAACAATACATCATCATATGTTAATCCTTCAGCTATCACTTTATCATTGTCTGCAGCCATTGTATTTTCTTTATTTTGCTGCAAAAGTAGGAAAATTTTTAGTGTTAAAAAGTTAAAATACGTGAATTGAAAACAGCTCCAAAACCACCAACGCTTTAGCTTTACACATTAGTCATCGACCAAAAAACAATGCTAAAAGTACGTTTAGGTTGTAAACTCCAAACCTAATGCGACTAACTTTTCTTGCGTAGGTTTACTTGTTTCCACCGTCCATCCACGCTCTATATAGTACGATTCTATCCATTGATTAAAATCGTCGTGGGTTGCTAAAATGCCTTCTCCTTTTCCGTAAGTATGCGCATCTTTAAAAAAGCGCTCCGGCATTTTATCATCCATCCGTGAAAAACCTTCGCGATAGTTGAACATTTTTTCCAAATTAAAAATACGTTCACCTATTTGAGCAAATTCTTCCTCCGTTTGTTCAACACCGGTAATTGCCTCCATAAAATGACGATAAGAAATATCACCCCTATACCAGCTTCCGGCAAAACTACAAGCGCCTAAAGAATCTTGCATCGCATTGTGGTTCTGGCGACTAGGACTTGAACTGTTTAAATGACAAGCGCCCCGATTTGCAGTTCCATAAGTGATCATCATGCGTTCTGCACGCGTATTTACATTCCAGGCCGCCAATTCGTGCCCTTTTACGTGAATTGCAAATTCATCAGACCCTTGACCAATATCTTCAGCCAAAGCTTTAACTCCTCGTGAAGCCAAATTTCCGATACCGTCTTTTCTTACAATTTTATGAATCATTTCGATGGAAGCATCTACATTGCCCCAAGTCAAATCAATCCCGTCTAAATAATCAAGATCGATCATGCCTTTTTCGCGCGCTTCCATCAGAAAACCAAGTACTCCGCCCGTTGTAATGATATCGATACCATAATCATCACAAACGCTGATTATTTTGTTCAGCCCAGCTAAATCAGAAATTAAAAGATTGGCTCCAACCATAGTTCCGGTTTCGTATTCCGGGCCATCGTGAACAACACCACCGTAGGCTCCTTTAGCAAAACCGCTTTTTTTACATGCAAGCTGACAAGAAAAACAAGCAAAATCGCGTTTCCAAATTTGAGTTCTTGCAGCTTTAGTATTGATCATTTCAATTTCTTTGAAAGTGCCTTCGCGGTAATTTCTTACGGCCATTGTACCATTATTACTTGAGCTTTCGAGCGCATGCGCTGTTCCTCCTGAACGCCAATATTCAACGCCTTCTTTATCATCGCGAAAAGCTTGACGTGCTTTTGCCAATAAATCGAGATACTCCTTGTGTTTTGCTAAATTGGGTTGTTGGGTGCCTTTAACAACAATGGCTTTTAAGTTTTTCGAGCCCATAACTGCACCAACGCCTCCACGACCGGCTGCGCGTGCTGCGGTATTGATAATACTGGCATATAAAACCTGATTTTCGCCACCTTGTCCTATATAACACGACTGGTATTCTTTACCGTATTTTTCGATTAAAATCTTATCGAAACTGTCCGTTCCCATTCCCCAATAAGAGCGCGCACTTTTGATTGCTACTTTATCATCTTCGATAAGCAGATAGACCGGCGAACTCGACCTGCCCGTAATTGCAATTCCATCGTATCCGGCAAACTTTACTTCCGGACCAAAAAAACCGCCCATATTCGCATAGGATATTGTAGATGAATGCTCGTATTTTTTATTCAAAGGTGAAGTGCGAGGCGATTTTGTAACTACAGTCGTTCGTGAGGAAGAAGGAATAGGCAAACCACTGAATGGTCCCGGCATAAACAATAATGGATTTTCAGGTGAAAGCGGATCGAGTCCGGGTTCTTTGATTCTATCCCATAATATTTTCATTCCTAAACCACGACCACCCAGGTAATTTTTTAAATCTTCCTTTGGTATCGGCGTTTTCTTGATTTCTTTCGTTGTTAGATTTACATCCAGCAAAATACCATATTGTCCCCAAATCTTATCCATTGATCACCTCCTCTCCTGCATAATAACGTTCAAATAATTCTTCGGCAATTTCTTCCGGCGATAATCCAAAATAAGCCCTATTAACATCCACTTCCCGGAACGACAGAGCGCCATAGGGACAATTTTTAACGCATTGCGGATCGCCACCACAATGATCGCAAATATGTTGCGGATGATGGGTTACCGGATTCATCTTTATAACGCCCGTGCGTTCACTATCGCAAGCATTTGCACAGGAAGAACAACTTATGCAAATCGCATGGTTGGTACGGATGGCTCGTGTAACTTCATCGCGATAAATTGCTTTATAACCCGTTTTAGAATCGGGAGTAACCGGACAAGCATTTACACAAGGTGTATCCGGACAATTGGCACAAACACTCGCTACATCAACGTCGGGATTAAAATGATAAATCTGAATATTGCCCAATTTTGGATTCCCCAAACCATTAAAATATTCACCATTAATTTCTACAGGATGATGAAAAGCTGAACACACCGTTTCGCAAGTTCTGCAACCCGTACATTTATCAAAATCAACGACAATGGCTTTGAGAATTCCATTTGTTGCTTCATTTCCAAACAAGAAATGATACTTTCCTAAAACAACAACGCCACCACCTCCGATGGCTAATTTTTTAAGAAAATCTCTTCGACTGGTTTCTTTCTGTGTCATAGGTTTATTTTTGGTTAATTTTAAAACCCCAATTAAAAATCAATTTAATACAGTTTTAAAGCATAAAGATAATTGTATTCGCCTTTTTCTTAACTGACTAAGCTAATTTGTAACGATTATAAATTAAGATCGTGCCATTTTTCAGTGCAATTAAAATAAATAGTCAATTCTTGCGCGCTGTAAAAACGCTTTTACTAACTTTGGAACGCATCTTATTAAATAGGGCTTTACTATTTTAAGAATACGCAGCACTAGAAGAATGCAAATGATTTAAAATGCAGATTTATTATGGAATTTATTGTCTACATATTTATAGCTTTACTTGTTTTAAACACGGCTATTCAGGCCATCAAAAATAGTGATAAAGGAATTCCGCCAACAACCATTTTAATTTTGATAATTTTAATTGTACTGTTGTTTTTGTTTTGAATCCCGTACTTTTAAATTTCAAGCTCCACTATTAATAAATTCAGAAACACAATACTAACAACCAATTTGATGAACAAAGTATTTGCCGAAAACGAAGTCTTTAATGGGATTGATTATAACGATAACCCATTTGCATTTACCGATTTTGAGAACTGTACTTTTATCAATTGCATTTTCACTTCCGTTAATTTAAAAAATATCAGCTTTGCTGAATGCACTTTCGAAACTTGCGATTTGAGCAATGCGAAAATAAGCAACACTTCTTTTAAAGATATTAAATTTAACAACTGTAAATTAATGGGTTTGCATTTTGAGCAAGCGAATGATTTTTTGTTTTTCGTGGATTTTGATAGCTGTCAGCTTAGTTTTACTTCTTTTTATAAATGTGTGCTAAAAAGCACCCGCTTTAGAAATTGCAACTTGCAAGAAGTTGATTTTACCGAGGCCGATTTGAGCATTTCGCACTTCGATAATTGCGATTTATCCGGAGCTCATTTCGAAAATACGAATCTCCAGAAAGCCGATTTTAGAAGTGCATTTAACTTTACGATAGATCCGGAACTCAATCGGATAAAAAAAGCGAAATTTTCTCGATTAGACCTTGAAGGATTATTGCATAAATACGATATCGTTATTGAATGATTATTTTTTAATCGGGATACTGAAATAAAACTGTGATCCTTTTCCTACTTCACTTTCGGCCCAAATGTGTCCGTCGTGTTTAATCACAAACTCTTTGCAAATACTTAAACCGAGTCCGGTTCCTCTTTCGCCCTGTGTACCGTCTTTCGACATTTCCATCGATTTTTCAAAGATAATGGCCGCATCTTCTTTACGCATTCCAACGCCACTGTCTTTTACAAAAAATTGAATTTGATCTTGTACCAAATTCCAGCCAACATGGATTTGACCATTTTTTGGCGTGAATTTAATGGCATTGCTTATCAGATTATTAAAAATACGGTCTATCATGTTTTTATCCGCATAAATCATTAACTCCACGTCGCGATTATAGTCTCTTTCTATTTTTATGCCCTTCTTATCTGCATTTATTTTTGTAGTATCAATAATCTCATTTAATGTTTTGGCAATATTAATTTGTTCAGGCATATAGACAATTTTACCCGTTTGCGCCATTGCCCATTCGAGCAAAGTATTAATCATCTCAACCAGTTGATTGGATGATTTCACTATTCTTTGATAAAAAACAAGCCTTGTTTCCTTGTCTTCGGGTTCATCGGTCATCAATTCATTCGCATAGCCCAAAATAACATTAAAAGGATTTTTTAAATCGTGACCAACAATAGAAAACAACTTGGATTTGGTGGCGTTTGCAATTTCAAGTTCCTCAGCAATTTGCCTTAGTTGGGCAACCGTTTTCCTTAATTCGCTGCTGTTCTTTTCTATAATCCGATTCTTTCTCTCTAAAATGAGAGCTCTCCGTCGTCTTGATTTAGACATAAAATATAAAAGAAAGGAGATAACCAGAAATACAATTGTTAGAATGATAGCCAGAATAGCTATATAGCGTGCTTTTTCTAATTCAACATGTTGTTCTATATCCGCTTTTTCCTTTTCAAGCTGCTTGATTCTTTCTGCTTTTGCCAACTCAAAATTCAATTCAACATTGATAAACTTTTGAAGTGTTGCTGTCAGGTTTAAACTATCTTCTATGTTATCAATTAAAAGATGGTATTTCAAAGCGTTTTTATAATCCTTTTTCTTTTCGTAAACATCACCTAGCATTTCTAAACAATAGCGATAACTTTCGGTTGATTTAATTTTTTTAGCCTCACTCAAGGTTTTTTCAAGCAAATCAATAGCCTTGTCAACTTGCTCTGTATCCGCATAATATAATGCCTGAATTGTGTTTGTATTGATGCTGTTCTCCGGCGATTTTATAAGGCGATCATAAGCATAAGCATTGTTTAAGTATTCTTGTGCACCGGAAAAATTTTTCTGTTTTATTCTGAGGTTTGCTATGCCAGCCGACAAAAAACTTAACATATGCTTATCGTCATTTAGCAATGCCAACTCCATCGATTCGAGCAAATAGTCATTTGCTTCAGCATATTCATTCTCCTCCAAAGCCAAAGTTCCCAATGCATATAACGCATAAACGATGGAGGCTGTATCGTTGTGTTGTCTGCCCAGCTTCAAACAGGCCTGGTAATTTTCAGCCGCTTTATCCTTGGCATTTAAAAGATAATAACAATTGCCTAAATTGTACCAAAAAATATTTTGCAAAGCCGCGATATTGTATTCTTCCGCAATTTTCAAACCTTTAAAATAAACATCTATAGCTTTATCAATACGACCTATGCTTCGGTTAATAATCGCAATCATATTGTAATTAGCGGCTAATGCATAATTCCCTCTCCCCTTTATCAATAAAGGCTCCGCTTTAATTGCATAAAGCAAAGCCGAATCGTATTTCGATTCTAAATAATACGATTCAGCAATATTGCTATAGGTATTGCCCGCTTTTAAAAAATCGTTGTATTTTAAAAAGGCTTGGGCTGCCGGATGCAAGACCGTTCTCGATTTCTGAAATTGATTGGTTTTAAGATAATAGACACCTAACAACCTGTTCGCATAGACTATCCGATGTTGATCGTTTATTTCGAGAGCAATATTTTTAGCCCGATTTATAAAGAATAAACATGAATCTCTATTGCTGTGCCTCACATTGATGTTAACCAAATACAAAAGCGCATCTATTTCTGCCTTGGCACAATTATTTTTTTTCGCAAATGCAATCGTGCTTTTTAATTTCCAACGACTCTCTTTAACCTCCTTCAACAAATAAAGCTTTTTTGCCTCTAAAATATCCAAACTAGCCACCAGACAATTATCCTCATTTTTCGAGACGATTTCTTTAATTTCATCAATATCTCTGCCTAATTCTTCTATTTGATTGGATATGTAATGCAGTTCACCAAGCTGAAATAACCAATCCACTTTTTGATTGATATCCGCATAGTTGGTGTTTATTAAATTTCGGAGACTATCGATGGGATTTTGTTCTTGTGCTGAAAGTGAATTTACCCCAATAATAAGTAGGATTATAAAGATATACTTCTTCATAGATTAAATGTTATAAATACAATTGCTTGTATTGAATTGCCTAAAACAAATCTAGATAAAATAGTATTGTTAGTATACTGAATTTCATTTTATTACAGAGGATAAAGCCGCTAAAACGTCTTATTTTTGGAGATCGTCCTCCTGATGGACAAAAAAGCCTTTTTAGCCCCCATTTCTATTCATTGCGCATTCGAGCAGAAGCTAAATACTTAAAATGCAAGGCGATTGCATAATTCAAAGAATGGACAAAGTCAATTACTTCTTACATACCGAAAAAGCCGCTTTTTCACAACTTTCTTATAAACAAATATACCTATATACAATTGTTTTCTTATTTTTGTTAACTAATTAACACAAGGAAAGATGAAAAAGACACTTTTATTAGTAAGCATGATGGCTGTTTTGATATCGTGCGGAGATAGCCCAAAAAAGGCAAATGAAACCGAAAATACCGAAAACAAAGAGCAACCTGTATTAACCTTAGCTGATTTTAATTCAGAAGCTGAAAAATGGGTAGATCAAGAAATTCAGATAGAAGGTATTGTTGACCACGTGTGCAAACACGGCGGAAAACGACTGTTTCTTGTGAATGATTTTGGCGATGTGCATATCGATGGGAAAGAGCGTTTTGATGATGCCTTAGCCGGAAGCGATATTGTGGTAACCGGTGTGGTAAAAGAATTCAAAGTTGATGAGGCCTATTGTTTGCAAATGGAACAAGATCATATTCAAAAACACAAAGAAGGAATTGATAACGAAGATGTTTATGCTCAAAAAATGAAGCAAATAAACGCCTACAGAGATTCGATGCAAGCAGCCGGAGTCGATCATTTGTCGTTTTATTCGATCGACTATATTTCGCATAAACTAAAATAATCCAATCCTTATGGATTTAATACAAGCAATGCATTTCCATTCCGTTTTGGAAGTGCTTGCTCCTTTTTTTAATGATCAAAATAAAAGTGCTTAATGAAAATGCTACGCAAATGGAGCCGTATATTGCATCGTGATATCGGTTTTTTCTTTATTGGAACAACGCTGATTTATGGTTTATCCGGAATTGCTTTGAATCATATCAATGATTGGAATCCCAATTATTTTGTTGAAGTTAAGACATTTGAAACACAGGTTTCGTTGGAGAAAGATGAAGCCATCAAAACGCATATCCTTGAACTTCTTGACGAAATTGCACCAAACGAAACGTATAAACAGCATTATTATCCTCAAAACGATCAAATTAAGATATTTTTATCTGGAGGATCTTCGGTAATCGTAAATCTGGAATCGGGTAAAGGACAAGCCGAGTTTTTAAGAAAACGCGTTCTTTTTTATGAGGCCAATTATTTGCATTACAACCCAAACAGTTGGTGGAAGTGGTTTTCGGATATCTATGCCGGAGCATTAATCTTGTTTGCTATCACTTCTTTATTTATGGTTAGAGGGAAATATGGCATGCGGGGTTGGGGTGGAATTTACACTGCCCTTGGAATAATTATTCCCTTGCTCTTTTTGTTTTTCTTATTGAAATAAGATATTACTCCATTTTTTTGGCTTCTTCCCAATAAATGTCCATTTCGGCAAGACTCATATCGTGGAGCGATTTTCCTTTTGCTTTGGTTTCTTTTTCCAGATACTCAAAGCGTTTTTTAAACTTTTTATTCGTACGCTCCAATGCATCTTCGGGATTGATCTCTAAAAATCGCGCATAATTGATTAAAGAAAACAACACATCGCCAAATTCGGATTCCATTCTTTTTTTATCCTTTGAACGACTGACCTCATCGTGAAATTCGCCGAGTTCTTCTTGTACTTTTTCCCAAACTTGCTCTGGTTTTTCCCAATCGAAACCAACACCTTTTACTTTTTCCTGCATCCGATAAGCTTTTACCATTGCGGGTAGCGAGTTTGGGACACCTTCTAAAACTGAAGTACGCCCCTCTTTTAATTTAAGATGCTCCCAATTTTCCGATACCGTTTCGGCATCGTTGGCTTCTACATCGCCATAGATATGCGGATGACGGTAGATAAGTTTTTCGCTAATACCATCCAAAATATCAGCCATATCAAATGCCTTTTTCTCTGAACCTATTTTGGCATAAAAAACCATATGCAACATCAAATCGCCAAGCTCTTTTTTAATCTCGTTTAAATCGTTGTTTAAAATGGCATCAGATAATTCATAAACCTCTTCGATAGTTAAATAACGGAGACTTTCCAGCGTTTGCTTTTTATCCCAGGGACAACCTGTACGCAAATCGTCCATAATATTTAACAAACGCTCAAAAGCCTTTAATTTCCGTTCCATACCTTAAAATTTATATTTTTTAAAAAACTTAGAATTAATAAGCACGAGCAAAAACCACGCGCTTATTAGAGGGCTGACCTGAATACACGCATTTTCCTATTTCTTCTTCGGCATCCAAAGGAATAGTGCGAATAGTAGCCTTGGTTTCGTCTTTTATTTTCTGTTCTGTTTCGGAAGTGCCATCCCAATGGGCGTATAAAAATCCGCCTTTTTCAATTTCTGTTTTGAAATCTTCCCAGCTATCCACTTTTTTCGAATTTTTAGCTCTGAATGCGAGCGCACGATCGAATAAATTTTGTTGAATTTCGTCGAGTAAAGTGAGCACTTTATCTTCGATACCTTCCATAGGTAAAAATTCTTTAGTGAGCGTATCGCGACGAGCCACTTCGATGGTTTTATTTTCCAAATCGCGAGGCCCAATACCAAAGCGAATAGGAACACCTTTGTATTCGTATTCAGCAAATTTAAATCCCGGTTTTTGCGTGTCGCGGTTATCAAATTTCACACGAATTCCCTTGGCTCTTAAACGTTTTGTAATTGCTTTTACTTCTTCTGAAATGGCATCCAGCTGTTCTTCGTTTTTATAAATAGGAACAATAACCACCTGAATAGGAGCTAATTTTGGAGGCAATACCAAGCCATTATCATCGCTATGACCCATAATAATAGCGCCAATTAAGCGTGTAGAAACGCCCCAACTGGTCGCCCAAACATATTCGAGTTTATTATCCTTGCTCAGGTATTTAACATCGAAAGCTTTGGCAAAATTTTGACCCAAAAAGTGAGATGTTCCGGCTTGCAAAGCTTTTCCATCTTGCATCATGGCTTCGATACAATAGGTTTCTACGGCACCGGCAAAACGCTCATTAGGCGATTTTGTTCCTCGCAAAACGGGAATGGCCATATAGTTTTCGGCAAAGTCGGCATAAACCTCAAGCATTTGTTCTGCTTCTGCTATAGCTTCTTTTTCTGTTGCATGCGCTGTATGACCTTCTTGCCATAAAAATTCGGCAGTACGCAAAAACAAACGTGTACGCATTTCCCAACGCACCACATTGGCCCATTGGTTTATTAATATCGGTAAATCGCGATAAGATTGCACCCACCGTTTGTACGTATCCCAAATAATGGTTTCAGAAGTTGGTCTAACAATGAGCTCTTCTTCTAATTTTGCATCAGGATCAACAACAATTCCACCGCCATTTTCATCATTCTTTAAACGATAATGCGTAACTACCGCACATTCTTTTGCAAAACCTTCCACATGACTGGCTTCTTTCGAAAAAAAAGATTTCGGAATAAATAAGGGGAAATAAGCATTTTCGTGACCGGTTTCTTTAAACATTCGGTCTAATTCTTTTTGCATATTCTCCCAAAGTGCATATCCATAGGGTTTTATAACCATACTTCCTCTTACTGATGAATTCTCAGCTAAGTCGGCATTTTTTACGATATCGTTGTACCATTGTGAATAATCTTCTGCGCGTGTTGAAAATTTTTTAGCCATATTAAATTGTGGTATAGTATTTGCTTTTTCCTGATTGAATTAAATTGCTGCAAAACTAAGCATAATTTAAAAATAGACATTTGAAAAAATTGAAATATAAAATCAAGGAGGCAAAAATGAAGACGCTCATTAAACTTTTAACACTTTTATTGGTTCCGCTTGTTTCTTGTGTTACACCACAATATACAGGTGTTTACGACGACGACGTATATTCGTTTGGAGCAAAAAACCAAGGAATGACACCGGTTGTTGTTGCCGAAGAGCCAAATTACGTCGCTGATGATAGTCAAAACAACAATGCGCAAGCAGTGGATGAAAATCAATCAGACACCTATGGCGAAGTATTAATTGATGATAATTATTATTATGAAGATAATTTTCAATACGATGATTATTACGATTATTCTTACGCATCAAGAATTAGACGATTCAGTAATCCGATAGCCGGAGCCGGATATTATGATTCGTATTATACCAATTTATATTGGTACGATCACAATCCTTATTATTGGGGAACAAGTATCTATGTTGGCTACGACTATAGTTATTATTACGGTTATAATAATTTCTATTCTCCATTTTTTAGTTTTTATCGCTATTCCAATTATTACCCCTACAATTATGGCTGGTATTCCGGTTTTTACAATCCTTACTACAGCTATTGGAGTCCTTATTATTACAACAATATGTATTATAATGGTTATTGGACGGGCTACTATTCAGGCTATACCTATGGCACGAATCCTTACGATATAAACTCGCGCTATTATGGCCATAGAGATCATAGCACTGCAAACTTAGGAAGAAGTCGTAGTGCGCTTTCGTCAAGTTCATTGAAAAATCCTTCCAGCAAAGTTTCTGCAAACCGAAGCTCGAGCAATGCCAATTTGGGTAGTCGGGTTTCCAGTTCCAGAACAAGTAAAGCCGTTGCTGAAAATAGAGGTTATTTTTCGAGCAGTCGCCAATCAAGTAGCTTAAAAGAAGACCGCAACAGCGCTTCGGTTCGTCCTCAAAACAGAAGTTCCGTACAATCGAAAACAGTTAATGTTGGAAGCTCAAGTGGCCTTCGAATGGGATCGGATAGCAGGCAAAACGTTTACAATAAAGCGAATACTTCGACACAAACAAATAGTTCGCGCTATTCCTTCGATCGGAATACAACCAATACAAATACCGGATCGAGGTACCAAAGCACGAGAAGTACAAATGCTGCAAATTCGAGTATTAATAGTCAAACCCGTGGACGAACTTATCAATACAATGCGCCCACTAATACATCTGACAGATCGAGTAGAGAATTTTCGACAAGCAGATCAAATGCCACTCGTTATCAAAGACCTGCTGCCACAAGCAATACAAATGTAAGATTAGGTGTTCCTGCAAGAACCAGCGGAAATACGCGAACTTACAAAAGCAGCAGTCCTTCGATCAACACTAGGAGTATTATACAGCGATCTGTAAATCCTTCAAGATCCGTACAGCAATCAAAATCATCCGGAGGAACGCGATCTGTTTCGAGTCCCACCAGAAGTTCGAGCAGTTCGTCTTCGGTAAGATCATCATCAAGTTCCAGCTCAAGTAGAAGCTCCGGCGGATCGAGCAGTAGTAGGACAACCAGTGGTGGTGGAAGAACTAGCCGACGTTAATAAAACCTATTCATTCAAGATAAATATAATACTATGAAAACACGATATATTATTCTATTTCTAGCCTTTGGTTTAATGCTACAAACCGGCTATTCTCAGAACAGCTCAGATGCCTTTCGATTTTCATCCTACGATATTTTAGGATCTGCTCGATTTGTTGCCCTTGGTGGCGCTTACGGAGCTGTGGGCGGCGATCTTAGCACTTTAAATTACAACCCCGCCGGTTTGGGTATTTTCCAAACCTCGGAATTTAGCTTTTCGCCAACATTAAATTATACTACTAATGATGCCATTTACAATGGTGATTTGGGCATATCGTCGAAAACCAATCTAAATCATGGATTAATCGGTATGGTTACTACACAAAAATACAGAGAAGGAAGCCGAGCCAATACATCCGGTTGGAAAGCGATTAATTATGGTATCTCGCTAAACAGAACAAAGAATTTTAATAACGAGCTCTATATCAATGGAAAATCACAAAGTTCATCTTTGGCAAATGTTTGGCGCGCTAGTGCCACCGGGTATTATCCTGACGAATTGCATCCTTTTTCCGACGGTCTAGCATGGGATACTTATATTTTAGATACTGTTCCCGGAAATCCAACGGAATATTACAGTGCAGCTCCTTCTCAAGGCGTTTTGCAACAATATTGGGAAAAATCAGAAGGCTATATCAATGAATTATCGTTTGCAATGTCGGCCAACTACAACAACAAGCTTATTATTGGAGTAAGTATAGGCATCCCAAATCTACATTATAAACGCAAAATTAGTTATACCGAATATGCCTTAAATACGCCGGCAGATTATGAGTTTGATGAGTTAATCTATACGGATTATTTGTTTACCGATGGAACGGGTATCAATGCCAAAATTGGATTTATTTATGTTGTTTCTCCCAACTTCCGTTTTAGTGGAGCTTACCACACACCTACATATTACGGCGATTTAACCGACGAATATTATTCTAGCGTTGAGAGCTTTATGGGCGATGGCAGCAATTATTACAGCGAATCACCAATTGGAAATATGGTTTATAATTTAAGCACTCCCTCTCGCTATATGTTAGGTTTTAGTTCTTTCTTTTATAAAAACGGCTTTATAAGTGTTGATTATGAATATATGGACTATGGAAAATCCAAACTTTCCTCATCCTCTTATTCCTTTACAAATGAAAACCAAGACATTAGAGGCGATTTCCAAACTACACACAGTTTACGCATAGGAACCGAATGGAAAATGGATTATCTGACTTTCAGAGCAGGATATAACATTACGAGCTCTCCTACCGATCCTAATGTAAACGATATAATAAGCGCCTCGTATTCTTGGGGAATAGGATATCGTATGGGAAATATTTATTTTGATTTCGCTTATTTGAAAAGAACTACCGATAACTCCTATTATATATACAATCCCGATTATGTGAATCCGGCCAGTATCACGAATTCGTCAAGCAACTATATTTTCACAATGGGATACAAACTTTAAGGTCAGTGTAATATAAATACAAGGACTTATTTTCCGAATCGGCTGCTTGAAGGTTACAGCTTTCCTTCAGGTGGCCTTTTTGTTGCTTCGTCTGTTTTCAATATTGCCTCCGCACAGTGCTTCATAGTTACCCGACAAATTGTTTTGAATAAACTGCTGTTTTAATCTTCGATTTAACAAGGATTAACAGCAATTATTGCTTCTTAACAATTAGACAGACTAAAAATCTGTAATTTAGCATAAAAGAAGTGTGAATGGTCGATCTTGCACAAAAAAACCGAAAAGCAGTATTGCTCTTTTTACTCCTGGGAATACACTTTTCCTTATTTGCCCAAGATACAACACATCTTGTCATTGGAGTTGTAAGAAACAGCTCGAATTACAATCCCATCAGTTTTGCCGTTGTAGGCAATGAAATGCTTAAAACAAAAGTGGTTTCTGACGAAAATGGTCGATACGTTATTCCGTTTCATCAAGGCGATTTACTTAAAATTACAGCCATCGGATTCGAAGATGGATTCTATATTGTCAATGATTCTTCAAAAAGAATTAACGATTTCCCAATACAATTAAAACCACGTACTTACGAATTGAAAGAATTTACTATAGCGCCTTATAAAACGGTTTTACAGTTTAAACATGCCCTTGTTCAATTGGATTTACCTAAAGAAAAGCCTTTTGCAGAAATCAATTTGCCGAATATAAAGCAGCATATTCCGGATGAAAATGATGAGTACCCCGGCGCTGTAGCCCTTGGAGGACCTATTACAGCGCTTTACAATACCTTTAGTCATAAAGGTAAAATGATGAAAAAATACCGTCGACTCATGGCCAATGACGACAATAGCAAAAGTGTACAAAATCGCTATAACCGAAATCGAATTGCTCAAATGCTTCCTATGATTCCAAATGATGAATTGGACGATTTTATAACATTTTGTCGCTTCGATTTTAGCTTTTTGTTAAACGCGACTGACTATGAACTGATTGCAGAATTGCAAAAAAAATACGAGATCTATAAAAAACTCAAGCTTATGTAATTAAGCGAAAACATATTTAAAAACCTCTTCCACTTTATTCACAGCAATCACCTCTATTTTAGCACTTTTTGGTATTGCTTTTTGATTGAATTTAGAAATAATGATGCGTTCAAAACCCAATTTCTCCGCTTCTGATATTCTTTGTTCTATTCTATTTACCGATCGAATCTCTCCCGACAATCCCACTTCGGCAGCAAAACAGGTTTTATCATCAATTTCGATGTCTTCGTTCGAAGATAAAATTGCACAAACTACTGCTAAATCGATGGCCGGATCGTCGACTTTGATACCTCCGGCGACATTTACAAATACGTCTTTTACACTCAAGCGAAATCCCGCTCTTTTTTCTAAAACAGCGAGTAGCATATTCAATCGTCGACTATCAAAACCGGTGGTAGAACGTTGGGGTGTTCCATAAGCTGCGGAACTCACCAAAGCCTGAATCTCAATTAACATCGGCCGCATACCTTCCATTGTTGAGCCAATGGCAATGCCACTAAGCATTTGATCGCGATGAGAAAGCAAAATCTCCGAAGGATTTGATACTTCTCTCAGTCCTGAATTTTGCATTTCATAAATCCCCAATTCCGAAGTAGAACCAAAACGGTTTTTAACCGAACGCAAAATCCGATAACCATAATTCCGGTCGCCCTCAAAATGCAAAACACTATCCACCATATGTTCTAAAATTTTTGGCCCTGCCAAACTTCCATCTTTCGTAATATGACCAATAAGAACGACGGGAGTATTGCTTTGCTTAGCAAATTTATGAAACTCACCGGCGCTTTCGCGAATCTGTGAAATACTTCCTGCGGTAGATTCGATATGCTCTGTTTGCATGGTTTGGATGGAATCAACAATGAGCACATCAGGCTGAATATCGCGAATGGCTTGCGCAATTCTTTGCGTATTTGTCTCGGTAAGAATATAGGTTTCCGACATCGTAAGGTTTAAGCGATCAGCACGCATACGTATTTGTTGCTCACTTTCTTCGCCGGAAACATAAAGCACTTTTTTATTTTTCATTTGCAAAGCCACTTGCAATAACAAAGTGGATTTTCCTATTCCGGGCTCGCCACCTAGCAATACAACAGAGCCAGGAACCAATCCTCCACCCAAAACGCGGTTCAATTCCTTGTTTTGAGTATCAATACGCTGTTGTTCGCCAAGCTCGATATCGGCAATTCTTTTTGGAACAATTTTTTTGGAATGTGTATCCGATTTTATCCATTGTTCTTTTGGTTCCGATTTTTGAATGACTTCTTCAACAAACGTGTTCCATTGTCCGCAAGAAGGACATTTCCCTATCCATTTGGGCGATTCGGCTCCGCAATTTTGACAAAAGAAAGTGGTTTTTATTTTAGCCATGAAAGTAGATTCTTAAAAACACGAAGGTAAAGGATTCGCTTTGAATTACCAATTTGCTGTAGCGATTATCCTGCTTTAATTTTACGCTCCAACTCGCTCGTAGAAAATCCGCTTAAAAAATTGATGGTTTTAATTTCACCTCCGCTTGCTTTAACGACATCGTAACCTACAATTTCCTCGGGTTTATAGTCTGCCCCTTTTACCAGCACATGCGGTTGTACCGTTTTAATCAGTTCATAAGGAGTTTCTTCATCGAAAAGAATCAGGGCATCTACAAATTCCAACGCGCCTAAAATAACTACGCGACTGTATTCGTCTTGTAAAGGCCTATTGTTTCCTTTTAGTTTACGCACAGAAGCATCCGTATTTACACCAATAAATAAAACATCGCCTAAATCAGCCGCTTTTGAAAGGTATTCGATATGTCCGCGATGAAGCAAGTCGAAACATCCGTTGGTGAACACAATTTTCTTTTTTTGCTCTTCCCACTGCTTTAACAGTATTTTGAGCGAAGCTTTTGTTTGAATTTTCCGTTTTATCTTGTCCAGCTTATGCATTACGGGCTTTTATTTTCACCAAAATTAACAGAAAATAGGAAATAATACCAACAACGATAAACATAAGTGTTTGAGCCGCATGATTGGCAGTGGCATATGCTGCCGCGACTTTAACGGGCACATCATACAATTGCGAAAGCACTTCGGTCACCACAAAGTGATAAGAACCAATTCCACCGGGTACCGGCGCAACAATGCCTAAACTACCCAATCCTAATACCGTAACTCCATCAAGAAAGTTAAGATGAGCCGTTTCAGGAAAAGCCTTAAAAGGCAAGATAATCATCAATAAATAAAGCAACCAAATCATAAACGTATGAAATAGAAACCGTATTTTTTGCTTCAATTTGCCAATGCTTTTTAATCCCTCCACAAAACCATCAATGAAAGATTCCAATTTCTGGTAAGGAACGGTTGTTTTAAGCCAAGGTTTTAGTTTCCGAAAAGCAAAAAGAAAAACAAAGACCAATAGTACAATACCCAAAGTCACCAAAATAATTGCGACAACATTTCCGGAATAAATACCCAATAAGGGCTTGACCATCATTTCGTTTAAGAACCCTCCAATTTTTTGAATTTGGACGAGCACAACAGCTGCAATAATGAGCAACAATACGATTAAATCGAAAACACGTTCGGCTATTACCGTTCCAAATAAAGCATTAAAAGGGATTTTTTCTTTCTTACTTAAAAAGCCACAGCGCGTAACTTCGCCCAATCGAGGCAAAGCCAGGTTGGCCAAATAGCCCATCATTACCGAATAAAAGGTAGTGGAAGTTCTTGTTTTATAGCCCATCTGATTGATTAGCAAATTCCATCGCATCGCTCTAAAAATATGACTAATAATAGCAAGTACAATAGCGCCAAGAAACCACCAATAATTTGCTGTTTTCAGTTCTTCCCATAACTCTTGTAAAGCCAATCCGCGAAAAGCCAAAAAGAGCAAGGCCACACCTAAAGCAACGAAAAACAAATACTTAAATATTGATATAAAGACACCCTTCACTTAAAGTGGGATTTTATTATTATCGTCAGGAAAAATAATCATTGGCTTATGCTTTTTGGCTTCTTCAAAGTCCATGCTTGCGTAAGAAACAATAATTATCTTGTCTTTTACGGCAACTTTACGAGCTGCGGCACCATTAATGCCAATAATGCTACTGCCACGTTCTCCTTTAATTACGTAAGTATCAAAACGATTACCATTTGTAATATTATAAATATGAACGCGTTCATTTTCAATAATATTCACAGCATCCATAAGATCTTCATCTATGGTAATACTGCCAATATAATCCAGATTGGCTTCGGTAATGCCAACACGGTGGATTTTCGATTTTAAGACTTCAATTCGCATAAGGCTGCAAAATTAACCATTATTTTAGAATATAATCAAGCCGTTTACATATTTTAAAGGAATTTTAAGGACTGAATGCCAGCCGACAAACTCACAATTCCAAATTATCTATCAAACGCACATCGCCCAAAAATGCAGCAGCACAAGCCACAGCGTAATTTGTTTGATTCCAATCCGTAATAGGTTGCAAAGTATATCCGTTCACAATTTGGACGTATTCTACTTTAAAATTCTTTGTCAATTTACCGATGGCTTCTTTTTCCAGCTCGCCAGGAAGCATTTTGTTTTTATTTTGCTTGATAAAGTTGAGGGCTTGTGAAAGCTCAACGGCAACTTCACGCTGTGTAACAGATAATCGTCTGTTTCTAGAACTCATCGCCAAGCCGTCATTTTCTCTAACAGTATCTATTCCAACAATTTGAATTGGACTTACCATTTGTTTAACCAAAGCCCTGATAATGGCCAATTGTTGAAAATCCTTCTTCCCAAAAAAAGCTTTATCGGGTTGTACAAGATCGAACAACCTTTTTACAACAATGGCGACGCCATTAAAATGGCCGGGTCGAGTAGCTCCCTCCATTACGGTTTCTAATGATCCAAAATCATAAGATTCTTCAATCTCCTCTTCAGGATACATTTCCTCCACCGACGGAAAGAATACAACATCACATCCTACCTCTTCCAACAATTTTCGATCACTTTCAAAAGTTCGTGGATATTTCTTTAGATCCTCGGCATTATTGAACTGAATCGGATTGACAAAAACACTTGCTACAACCTTATCGCATTGTTTTTTGGCTTCTAAAACCAATGCGATATGACCGTTATGCAAGGCGCCCATAGTTGGTACAAAACCGATGCTTTTTCCATCCGCTTTAATTTGCTCGACGAAACGATTCAATTCCGCTTTGCGCTCAAATACTTGCATCGCAATGATTTATTTCTTTACAATAGAAACCAAATCATCTTCTAGCGTATAATTTGGATTTTCGATTATTCTTCCAATCTCGGTATCGCCTCGATAAACAATAAAAGTAGGAACAAGTTCGATATTCATCTTGCTCATATCAACGCCGTTGGCATTCTTTCTTCTGTTGACAGCCAAATATTTTACATTAGTTATTTGTGCCAATTCAGCTACTTTAAAAAAGTCGGGGACATTGGCTTTGGAATCGCCACACCAAGTTCCAAAAACCACCAATACGTGTAAACTTTTATCTGCCGAAAAAGCCTCTTTCAAATAAGAAATGGCTTCAGCATTGGCTTGATAAGCATCTATTTTTAGTTGTTCTTGACTTAGATAATCTTTTGAAGAAATACCTGCCCGATTTACCCAACCTTCCAATATTTCGCGATTCAAATCAGGATCGATAATCGCTTTATTAAGTTCTTGTGCTTGAATACTCGTAAAAAGCAGTAATAAAAAACCCAGTACCAGTTGCTTCATAATTTTCGATTTAAAGAATGAAGGACAAAGGTATAAATGATTTATTTGCATTGCGGAAAATATTTTTCCAATTTGAACTTTTATTGTCTTTTACTATTGTCGGGCTTGCGATAAAGAATTTCGTATTTTTGTAACTTAAAGTACGCATTATGCAGATTAAGAAAGAAATGAAAATGGCAGATGCCATTCATCGGAATTATTTGCTGCTTCCGGTGATAAACCGATTGGGAATTCAACTCGGATTTCAAGACAAGACCATAGAAAAAGTGTGTTCAGAACAACATGTGGACGTTGATTTTTTTCTCACTATTCTCAATGCCTTTCTCGACACAAAAGATAATTTATCGAAGCAATTACAGGTGCATTCTGTAAAAAACGTTGTGGCTTATTTATTAAAAACACATGCCTATTATCTAGAACGCATTATTCCCGAAATTGAAAATCGAATCAATTTACTTATCCAACATTCGCAATTGAGCAAGGATGAGTTTTTACTGGTCAAGAATTTTTTCGAAGAGTATAAAAAAGAGCTCTACACCCATATTTCTTTAGAAGAAAAATTAGTGTATCCCTATATGATCGAAATTGCCAATGCCTACGAAAAGAAAGAATTGAGCAAATCTTTGAAAGACAAAATAAACAGCTATCCTATAACGAGTTACGAAAAAGAACATTCTGATATAGAAGCCAAGCTTTTCGATTTAAAAAACATCCTAATTAAATATTTACCTACACCCAACGATAGCTATATTCGGAATCGAATTTTGGTTGAATTATTTACCTTGGAGCAGGATTTAAACGACCATTCTCGAATAGAAAATAACGTACTTGTACCTCAAATTACGCAAATGGAGCTTGCTCTATTGGCACAAAAATAACACCATGATAGTTATTGCTACTTCTTCATTTATTGTTCGAAAAGGTCTTGCAGATATCATTAAAGAACTGTATCCCTCAAAAAAGATTATTGAGCTAGGCTATGCAGAAGAATTAAAAAGCTTGTTAAATCAACAAGCCATATCCTTATTATTGGCGTCGGCCGAAATATTGTCCAACGTTAATTTAAGTGGGCATAAAAATATTCAAACGATAAAACTGATAGATTCGCGTCCGGATTATTTCGAAACAAATTACAGCAATTCTGAACACCTCTTTTTGGATGATACCGAAAATGCGATTTTGCATATCCTTAAGCGTAATTTGGCTTTGATGGATAAAAACAGTTCGGCCGAAAAACCTGATTCTGTTTTAAGCGATCGCGAATTGGATATCGTGCGCGAAGTAGCCAGCGGATTTACGAACAAAGAAATTGCCGATAAATTGTTTATCAGCACACATACCGTTATTACTCACCGAAAAAACATCACCAGAAAACTAGGAATTAAAACTGTTTCGGGACTTACCGTTTATGCGCTTTTGAATAAATTAATAAAAATGGGCGATAGCCTTTAAGTACAGTCGAAAAGCCGGAAATATTTATAAATTTGCTTTTTTATTTACAATGGCCGAACAAATCAGCAATAAGAAAAACAAAAATCCAAAGCAAGAAAAAGTGATCGACGAAAAAGAAATGTCTTTTTGGGATCACCTCTCTGAGTTGCGCGGCACTTTTGTGCGATCGATTATCGCTATTTTTGTTTTAGCTATCGTCGCTTTTTTAAATAAGGATTTTATTTTTAATGAAATCATTCTAGCACCTAAGAATGGCGATTTTATTACCAATCAAGTTTTATGTTCTTTAGGCATGCTATTAGGCATTGATTATTTCTGCGTAAAAGAATTCGCCTTAGAAATTATCAATATCGATATGTCGGGACAGTTTTTAACCCATATGTATATTAGTTTTGTGGTTGGGTTTATTGCTGCAGCGCCCTATGTTATTTATGAGTTTTGGCGATTTATAAAACCGGCACTTTACGACAATGAGCGTAAAACATCGAGCGGAGCAGTTCTGGTGTTTTCCCTTTTGTTTTATTTGGGTGTGTTTTTTGCTTATTATTTAATTGTGCCGATTACACTCAACTTTTTCGGTGGTTACCATGTGAGCGAAATGGTAAAAAATCAAATCTCCTTAAGCTCTTATATCAGTACTGTAGTTACGGTAACACTATCTATCGGTTTGGTTTTCGAGCTCCCTATCGTGATTTATTTTTTAGCAAAAGTCGGCGTAGTAAATATCGATTTCCTAAAAAAGAACCGAAAATACACGTTGGTTATTGTCTTAATTCTTTCGGCTATTGTAACGCCTCCCGATGTGTTTAGTCAATTGCTTGTTACCGTTCCTTTGATGATCTTGTACGAGTTTAGTATTTTCTTGGCTAAACGAGCGGAGAAGGAAGAAGCGAAGAAGGAGTAATAATAAGTGTTGACTCCCGCGTCCTTTAGGTCAATTGGTATTTTTTTGATTTAGGAACAAGGAACAGCCATTAACGAATATCGATTTTACCTATTTCAATTACAACTTCTTAAATCTTCCATCGTTAATCCTTGTTCGATATTCCTTTTTTTTTGATTTGAGAACAAGGAATCGCGATTTTCGATGGTAAGATTTATTCTTCCTTCTTTATGCTCTTTGGCCAAAAAAAAACCAAGCCCTTCATAAAGAAGATAACACAATAAACTTAACCTTTTAAAGAAATTTATCTTAGACGAAAACCATATATGAAGCTGTGTTTTATATTCAAAAACAAAGTCAATGCAAAACTATAAAAGGTTTATTGACGACCTCCTTATTCGAAAAAATTTTTAAATAATACAGCCCACTTGGAAGTTTCGAACAATCAAACTTTATCTTTTGGTCACTTAAAATCATTTGATTGCTGATCTTAGTGTTAATTTTTCCTTGACTATCCAATACCTCTAGGATCATCCCATCAATTGGATAATCTTTGAAATCAACATTAAGGTACTTATTCGTTGGATTTGGGTATAGCAATATTTTGCTTCGATTTACTATTTGCTCTACATATGTTATAGTATCTGTAATTGAAAAGAATTGGCTGTTTGAACTTATACAGCTATTATATGCTGAATAAATATTCAAAAAATACGACTGGGAAACCTCCAAAGTTGCAGGTATTTCCCAACTATAACTTCCACTATTAGGTTCAGAATCAATTATTATTTGATTATAAATTCCTAGATCTATATTGTTCAATGTAATCTTTACACTATCATCAATATTATCTTCCCACGTTATATTATATGTGGACCACCTTCTCAGGTTCTCTCCTCCTGAAGGTGAGGTGATATTTATAAATTCATCTGGTTCAATAACTGTAAAAAAATTATCACTAAAATCAAATATATTGCTGTTTACTGCAGAAGATATTTTTACTTTATATTTAAAATTGATTCCACTTGGCATTATTGAAGGAATAATCATTGAATAGCTTCCGCTATTTGGAGCAGTATAGCCAAGGCTAGAACCATTATCTGCAATTAGTAAAATTACAACATCAGAACTTATATTATCAACCCAAGTAATATTATATTCAGTACACTTTTTCAAAATCTCACCTCCATTAGGAGAAGTTACAGTAATAAAGGGATCATTCTGATTTACAGTAACCATCCCATCCGTGTACGTACAGCTTATTTCTTCAGGAACAGAATTTGACAATTCCCTAGCCGTTGGTGAATCACTCCATATAATCAATGCTTCACCTAAAACATCGTTTTTAATTGTAAAATTTAAATCGAAAAACTTGCCATCTAAAATATTTATTGCTACATCATTATAGACAAAGGTTATCTTGCCATCAAGTTGTGTAATCTGAACTCCGGAAGCATTAGCCCCACCCC
>JBFHQD010000004.1:0-37520 GCA_041592395.1 Bacteroidales bacterium
AGTTCCTGAAATTGTATTGCCTGATATCTATAGCTATATCGATTTTGGTGAGAAAGAAGAATTAGCAGCTATGCCTTGGGATGAAATAAGTGCCGTGAATTTTACGCCAACCTACAACTATATTCCGGATTATGTAAGCATCGAGAATAAAAGCAAGGAACGGGTGGAGCATTCGAATCAGTTTGTTTTACTCGACGAAAGAGCGAAAATAGTTAAGCAAGAGAATGACGAGACTACAGAACCTTTAAACTTTGAAGTATTTCTTAAAACGAAGAAAGAAAAAGAGCAGGAATTGAAAAAGTTTGAAGCCTTGGGAAAAGAAAAATTTGCCATTGATGTTCGCAATTTAAAGGTAGATAATTCATTCTTTAATGCCGATTCAACACGACAAGAAGTTAATAAAGAATGGCATGTTGCTATCGGAAAAGATCCTTATATATACGAAGCTTTGAAAGTGGTAGAAGACCTGCAAGCAAGTAGGAAATAGTTTTAATTTTTATTAGTGAGGCCGCCTTAAAATTTTTTGAGGCGGTTTTTTTATACCGAGATTTCGCCCTTAATGCTTGGATGCGCTTGGTAATTTATCAATTCAAAATCTTCGTATTTAAAATCGAAAATGGATTGAACCTTCTCGTTGATCTTCATTTCAGGGAGATCGTAAGTCTTTCTTGTTAATTGCAAATTAACTTGATCAAGATGGTTTAAATAAATATGAGCATCGCCTAAAGTGTGAATAAATTCGCCGACTTTTAAACCTGTAACCTGTGCAATCATCATAGTGAGTAAAGCATAGGAAGCAATATTAAAGGGAACGCCAAGAAAAATATCGGCACTCCGCTGATAGAGTTGGCACGATAATTTTCCATCAGCAACATAAAATTGAAATAAGATATGACAAGGAGGTAGCGCCATATTTTTAATTTCTCCAACATTCCATGCGCTTACAATATGTCGGCGCGAATTTGGATTGTTCTTAATCGACTCAATTAGCTGACTAATCTGATCGATATGTTCTCCGTTTTGACTCGGCCAGGAGCGCCATTGATACCCATAAATCGGGCCTAATTCGCCATTCTTATCGGCCCATTCGTTCCAAATACGGACATTGTTTTCTTGCAGATATTTTACATTTGTATTGCCCTGTAAAAACCATAGCAATTCGTGTATAATGGAACGAAGATGTAGTTTTTTTGTGGTTAAAACCGGAAATCCTTTTGCTAAATCAAACCTCATTTGATGTCCAAAAACACTAAGTGTTCCTGTTCCTGTTCGGTCGTCTTTTTTGTTGCCTTTATTTAAAACGTGAGAAAGTAAATCAAGATATTGCTGCATAAAAAAGAAAATTTAATCGGATTAAACAATGGATTGTGTGATTCAAGAAAATTCGAGTAAAGACAATCAATTGCAATACACTACACTAAAATTAGTTTATATTTGCTTTTATTTTTTTCAAAATTACAATATATAAATCAATAACAACAATCATTATGGGAATTAAATTACGACTCACAATAATGAACTTTCTTCAGTTTTTTATTTGGGGAGCTTGGTTGATTACAATTGGTGGCTATTGGTTTCAGACCAAACAATGGTCTGGAGCAGAATTTGGCGCCATTTTTTCGACAATGGGAATAGCGTCATTATTTATGCCGGCTTTGGCTGGGATAATTGCAGACCGATGGATAAATGCCGAAAAATTATTAGGCTCATTTCATATTATGGGAGCAATCATCCTTTTTACCGTTCCAATGGTAGAGTCGCCAACGGCCATGTTTTGGGTAATGCTTATCAATATGATTTTTTATATGCCTACCATTTCATTGGCTATTTCCGTGGCTTACTCCGCACTGAAAAAGGAGAATCTTGATGTCGTAAAAACATATCCACCTATTCGTGTTTTCGGAACCATAGGTTTTATTGTCGCTATGTGGACGGTTAGTTTATTAAAAATAGAAACTTCTGCAGCGCAATTTTATGTGGCTTCTGTTGCTTCATTAATTCTTGGTATCTACTCTTTTACATTGCCAAAATGTGAAGTCAATAAGAATGTGGAGAAGAAAGATTTTGTGGAATCGTTAGGCTTAAAGGCTTTTACGCTGTTCAAACAAAAAAGAATGGCATTGTTCTTTGTTTTCTCTATGCTTTTGGGTGCTGCTTTGCAATTAACCAATATGTATGGCGATACTTTTATTCACGATTTTGCCAAAATACCGGAGTTTAAAGATTTGGTTGCCGTAAAATACCCGGCAATAATTATGTCGATTTCTCAAATGTCTGAAACCCTCTTTATTCTCGCTATTCCTTTTTTCTTAAAGCGATTTGGCATTAAGAACGTAATGTTAATGAGCATGTTTGCTTGGGTTTTGCGTTTTGGACTTTTTGGTTTAGGTGATCCCGGAAGCGGTTTATGGATGATTATCTTGTCTTGTATCGTTTATGGCATGGCCTTTGATTTTTTCAATATTTCAGGTTCGCTTTATGTCGAAATCGAATCGGATTCTAAAATAAGAGCCAGTGCTCAAGGTTTATTTATGATGATGACCAATGGATTTGGTGCTATTATGGGAAGTGCTTTAAGCGGTTTGATGATCGATGCCTTTTTTAAAGCCGATACAGGAGAGTATCTTTGGCGAGGAATATGGTTCTCGTTTGCAGCTTATGCGCTTGTTGTTGCTGTACTTTTTGCCATCGTATTTAAATACAAACACAATCCCGAAAAATTGGTTGATATTAAACACTAGTTTATTAAATAGGAAAAGAAAGAGCATCCTTCGGGATGCTTTTTTTTTGATGAGCGTTTATTTTGATTTTCTTTTTGCTATTTCATCTCGAATAACGGATGCACGTTCGTAATCTTCGTGCTCTATGGCTTTAAGCAAAAGCTCGTCCAATTCGCTGAGGTTTAAATTCGAAAATTCATTTTCTTCAACAGGCTGCTTTATCTCTTGTTCTATCGTTTCATCTTCCGGATCAAGAATTATTCCTCCAACAGACATAATGCTTTCGTAGGTAAAAATAGGGCTGTTAAAGCGAAGTGCAATAGCAACGGCATCTGATGTGCGTGAATCGATTTCGATGATTTCACCATTTTTTTCGCAAACTAAAATGGAATAAAAAATGCCTTCGTGAAATTTATTGATGATAACTTCAAGAATTTCGATATCAAAAGTTTCTGCAAAAGTTTTAAATAAATCGTGTGTTAAAGGGCGAGCCGGTTTTAGTTTTTCAACTTCTATAGCGATGGCTTGGGCTTCTAAACCGCCAACAATAATAGGTAGCCGCCGATTTCCATTCAATTCGCCAAGTATTAATGCATAAGCACTACTTTGCGAATGACTGTAAGATAGACCTACTATTTTTAACTCTATTTTTTGCATATAATTTTAATAGTAGCAAAGGTACATTATTTTCATAAATGAAGGGGCTTATTTTAAAAATTCCCATCCGAAAAGGAGTGCATGCTTACTTTTTTATGGACTGGTTTTTGGCTTAAAGCCGAAAGTGGTTTTTTAAGCGAATGTGAGCTCAATTTAAACAGAAATGGCTTCAAAATCGACCGAAAATTGATGTAATTTCAATAAATTTCAAACGTTTGAATTCATTTTTGTAAAAAATAATCAACTCAAATAATAATTATAAAATGCAGATAGTCAGTCGTATGTAAAATATACTTGGCTATTGGTACAAAATAATCTAAAAAAAAATAGCTTAAAGCAGCAATTTAATTATGCATGCATAATATTTTAGTGTAATATTTTCTATTTTTGTGAGCAAATAAAAACATAATGATTGGTTTTATTGCACCTATTTCTTTCGCAAAACATGGCATTTCAGTAATGGAATCAAGTGTTATTTTAGACCAATTTTACAAGCTTAAAAAAGAGCAAAAAACAATCACTAATCTAAATTTTAAATGAAAAAACTTATCGCATTTTTTGCAGGACTGTTGCTTCCTGTGCTAACAATGGCTAGTGAAGCTGATCTGAAAATTCCTGATAGTATTAAAAATCAGGATATTCTTTATTGGGGCTTTTTAATTACCATAGCCGGTTTACTTTTTGGTTTTTACCAATTTGTACAAGTAAAGAAAATTAGAGCTCACCAATCGATGTTGGACGTGGCTCAAGTTATCTTTGAAACATCTAAAACCTATTTAATTCAGCAAGGGAAATTTATTCTTATTTTGTTTGCTTTTATTGGAACAGCCGTAGCTTTTTATTTTGGTTTTTTATCAAAAGATGCTGATGGCAATAACCTTTTCGGTGTTGCCGGTGTTTTGATGATACTTGGTTGGACTGTTCTCGGAATATTAGGTTCCTATGGTGTTGCTTGGTTTGGTATTCGGATGAATACATTAGCCAACTCAAGAATGGCTTTTGCTTCGCTCGAAAGAAAACCAATTAAATTATTAAATATTCCTTTAAATGCAGGAATGAGTATCGGTGTTGTATTGATTTCTTTGGAATTGATTATGATGCTTATCATTCTGATGTTTGTTCCGGGTGAGTATGCCGGAGCAAGTTTTATTGGTTTCGCTATTGGTGAATCCTTAGGTGCTTCCGCTTTGCGTATTGCCGGTGGTATTTTTACTAAAATTGCAGATATTGGATCCGATTTAATGAAAGTTATATTCAAAATTGGAGAAGATGATCCTCGTAACCCGGGAACTATTGCGGATTGTGTTGGTGATAATGCCGGCGATTCTGTTGGTCCAACTGCAGATGGTTTTGAAACTTATGGTGTAACCGGAGTCGCTTTAATTTCATTTATTTTATTAGCTATTACTGATGCTTCATTGCAAACTCAGTTATTAACCTGGATTTTTGTAATGCGGATATTAATGATTATTACTTCTATTGTGTCCTTCTGGATTAATGGTGCAATTACAAAAGCAAAATACAATAATGTAGATGAATTGGATTTTGAAAAACCACTGACAAATCTCGTTTGGATTACCTCTATATTATCAATGGCTGTTACTTTTATTGCCAGTTATTTTTTAATTGGCGATTTGGCCAACAGTTTATGGATTCCACTTTCGATTATTATTAGTGCGGGAACTTTAGGGGCTGCTTTAATTCCTGAATTTACCAAATTATTTACAAGCCCTAAATCCATACACGTGCAAGAAGTTGTTGAAGCTTCCAAAGAAGGTGGTGCATCACTCAATATTCTTTCCGGACTAGTTGCCGGTAATTTTAGTGCTTTCTGGCAAGGTATGGTATTCTTTTTCTTGATGTTTATTGCTTATTATGCATCAAATTATGGATTGGGCGATATTATGATTTACCCTTCTATTTTTGCTTTTGGCTTGGTTGCATTTGGTATGTTGGGTATGGGTCCTGTTACTATCGCTGTTGATAGTTATGGTCCTGTTACTGATAATGCGCAATCGATTTATGAATTATCACTGATTGAAGAAAACAAAGAAAAAGTAACTCCTGAAATTGAAAAAGAATTCGGGTTTACTCCTGATTTTGAAAAATCGAAATACTATTTAGAAGCCAATGATGGTGCCGGAAATACGTTTAAAGCTACTGCAAAACCTGTTCTCATTGGTACAGCGGTTGTAGGAGCAACCACAATGATTTTTGCTTTGATTTTGGTTATTGAGCATACATTGCATATCAAACCAGAGCAAATTCTAAACCTTTTAAATCCATATACCATTTTTGGATTCTTATTGGGTGGTGCTGTTATTTATTGGTTCTCAGGAGCTAGTATCCAAGCTGTTACCACTGGTGCTAGTCGTGCCGTAGCATACATTAGAGACAATATCAATCTGGATCCAAATGCACCTAAAAAGGCCGACATTGGTAAATCTAAGGAAGTTGTACAAATTTGTACTCGTTATGCACAAAAAGGGATGTTAAATATTTTTATTGCCATCTTCTCTTTTGCTTTGGCATTTGCATTTCTTTCAGCGCCAACTAATTTTATTCCCGGATTGAGCGAAACGGATAAATTGCTTGCTGCCGGACCGGTGTCCTTATTTGTAAGTTACTTAATCTCCATTGCATTCTTTGGTTTGTATCAAGCTATTTTTATGGCCAACGCGGGTGGAGCATGGGACAACGCTAAAAAAGTAATTGAAGTGGATATGCAAGAAAAAGGTACTGAATTGCATGCCGCTTCTGTAGTTGGCGATACGGTTGGTGATCCATTTAAAGACACCTCTTCTGTTGCGCTTAACCCAATTATTAAGTTCACCACTTTATTTGGATTATTAGCTATGGAAATTGCACTTTCTCCTTCGTTTAGAGAAATTGCACCTTATTTCGGACTCGCATTCTTGGCTGTAGCACTTTATTTTGTGTACAGATCATTTTACAAGATGCGTATTAAAAACTAAAACTTTAAATTTAATTAGGAGAAGGGCGGCTATTTATTTAGTCGCCCTTTTTATTTTTTTCCTTGATTAATGCATTATTATTAAGTCAATTATAATAATAGAGGATCCTGTTAAACTTTAGCGAACCTAAAAGATTTTAAAACACAAATAATCCAAGAAAAGTATGCAACATTTTAGTGGATATAAACCTTTTTTCATTGAAAGATTTATACCTTTGCGACACGTTTTTAAAAAACATTCACCGAGTACTATCTTAAGTTTAAATAGATGATAACCAATAATTTTGAAGCAAGACACATAGGGCCAAGAGCTAATGAAATGGCTTTGATGTTGAAAAAAGTAAATGCAGACTCATTAGACCAGTTGATTGATCAAACAATTCCGAAAGGATTGCGTTTAGATGCCCCACTAAATTTACCGGATGGAATGAATGAATATGAATATATTCAACATCTAAAATCCTTAGGCGCTAAGAACAAAATTTTTAGAACCTATATCGGGATGGGTTATTATAATACAATCACTCCAGCGGTTATATTGCGCAATATGCTCGAAAATCCGGGTTGGTATACCGCCTACACACCTTATCAAGCCGAAATTTCTCAAGGCCGTTTAGAGGCTTTGTTAAACTTCCAAACGATGGTTTCTGATTTATCGGCTATGCCACTATCTAATTGTTCTTTGCTTGATGAAGGAACTTCGGCCGCTGAAGCTATGATTATGTCTTTCAATGCGCGTTCCAGAGCAATGGTAAAAGAGAACGTAGTTCGGTATTTTGTTGATGAAGAAATCTTTGCACAAACAAAAGCCGTATTAGAAACACGTGCCAATCCTTTGGGCATTGAATTGGTTTATGGCGATTTTCAATCCTTTGAATATAGCGATGCATTCTTTGGTGCTATCGTACAATATCCAAATAATAAAGGAGAAGTAAAAGATTATGAAAAATTTGCGGAAAGTATTCATGCCAAAGAGGGTGTGCTAACTGTTGCTGCCGATTTAATGAGTTTAGTACTCTTAATGCCTCCGGGCGAATGGGGTGCTGACGTTGTTGTTGGATCGACTCAGCGTTTTGGTATTCCAATGGGTTATGGAGGTCCACACGCCGGTTTTCTTGCTTCTTCTGAGAAATTTAAAAGAAATATGCCGGGTCGTATCATAGGGGTATCAAAAGACGCTCAAGGACGCCCTGCTTTGCGTATGGCGCTTCAAACTCGCGAACAGCATATCAAACGCGAAAAGGCGACTTCAAATATATGTACGGCACAAGCATTATTGGCTTCTATGGCTGCTATGTATGCCGTTTATCACGGCCCAGATGGAATTAAAGAAATTGCTGCAGATATACATCAAAATGCAGTTGCTTTAGAAAGCGGTTTAACCAGCTTGGGTTATAAACAAACAAACGAAGTTTATTTCGATACGCTACATATTGAAGGAATTGAAGATATGGAAGCCATTCGCGAACTGGCTTTAGAAAGAGAAATCAATTTCCGTTATTTTGACAATGCAATCGGAATAAGCATCGATGAAACAACGAGCCTGGATGATTTAAATGATATTTTGGAAATATTTGCTTTAGTAACCGATGATAATGAATCCATTGCGATGGATGATGAAGTTGCCGAAAGTATTATTCCTAGTGCATTCCAAAGAAAATCAGATTTTCTAACCCATGAAGTTTTTAATAGTTATCATTCCGAAACCGAAATGATGCGCTATCTTAAAAAATTGGAGATAAAAGATTTGGCGCTTAACCGATCGATGATTCCTCTAGGATCTTGTACTATGAAACTGAATCCTGCTGTAAGTTTGTTTTCTTTAAGTTGGCCGGAATTTGGAGCAATTCATCCTTTTGTTCCTGTTGATCAAGTTGAAGGATATCAAGAATTGATCCATAATTTGGAAAGCGATTTATGCGAAATTACCGGTTTTTCTGCGATGTCATTTCAGCCAAACTCTGGTGCTAGCGGAGAATATGCCGGCTTATTGGTTATTCGAGCCTATCATCAAAGCCAAGGCAATTCCAACCGCAAGGTTTGTTTAATTCCTTCATCCGCTCACGGAACCAATCCGGCCAGCGCAGTAATGGCCGGTTTTGATGTAGTGGTTGTTAAAGCAAACGAAAAAGGAGAGATTGATATGGACGATCTCAAAGCCAAAGCGGAACTTCATAAAGATAAATTAGGTGCTTTAATGATTACCTATCCATCAACACATGGCGTTTTCGAAGCTTCTGTTTTGGAAATTATGGATATCATTCATCAATACGGTGGTCAAGTTTATATGGATGGTGCCAATATGAATGCTCAAGTAGGATTAACAAATCCCGGACGTATTGGAGCAGACGTTTGTCATTTAAATTTACATAAAACCTTTGCTATTCCTCACGGGGGTGGAGGCCCTGGTGTTGGCCCAATTGGTGTTGCTGAACATTTAAAACAATTTTTACCCGGTAATCCGGTAGTAAAGGCCGGTGGAGAACAAGCCATTTCTGCCGTTTCATCTGCCGCATTTGGTAGCCCAAGTGTGCTCCCTATTTCTTACGCTTATATTAAATTATTAGGTGGCGAAGGACTGGAAAATGCAACAAAAATGGCCATTTTAAATGCGAACTACTTAAAAGATTGTATAAAAGAAGATTTCCCTATTTTGTACACAGGTGATAAGGGTCGCGTTGCCCACGAAATGATTTTAGATTGCAATAAATTTGTACAAACAGCAGGTTTACAGGTAATTGATATTGCAAAGCGATTGATGGATTATGGATTCCATGCGCCAACGGTTGCTTTTCCTGTACATGGTACTTTGATGGTTGAACCTACCGAAAGCGAACCTTTGTCTGAACTAAATCGTTTTATTGATGCTATGCATGCGATTCGCGAAGAAATTCGTGCCATTGAAAATGGGGAGGCCGATAAAGTGAATAATATCATTAAAAATGCGCCACACACAGCAGATTTAATCGCATCGGATGAATGGGCTTATCCGTATTCTCGAAAAGAGGCTGCTTTCCCTCGTCCTTGGTCGAATGATGATAAATATTGGCCCCCAGTAGGTAAAGTGGATGATGCTTATGGTGACAGAAACTTATTCTGTACTTGTGCTCCAATGGAGAATTATGCTGAGAAACTTGCTGTTTCTGTACTGAATTAAGGCTCAAGGCGTAATCAGGTGATGATTCTTCTGTTCATTCACCGAATTAGATAGCAAAACTATCGCAAAAAATTGAGATAATAGGCCGGTTTTCGAATCGGCCTATTTTTTTTGATAAATCGGGAGGCATAAAAAAAGCGGAAACCCTAGCTTCCGCTTAATATTAATATAAAAGGTTTTGTAAACAATTATATTTCTTCCAAACTTTCTTTTATAAGTTGGAATGTAGCTTCAATATCGTTATCTAATCCAACAGAAAAGCGAACCAATCCTGGCGACATACCCATTTCGTGTTGAACACTTTCAGGAACTTCAGAAGAAGTGCTTTTTCCGGAATTACTAAATAAAGTTTTAAAATAGCCTAAGCTCACCGCATGGTAACCCACATTTTTCAGTTGCATGGACTCCATTAAAGCTGCCGCTCTTTCGGGCGTGTCCATATCAATGGCAATCATTCCGCCAAAACCATATTCCTCATTCATCATGCTTTTCATAAGCTCATATTGTGGATGATTTGGCATTCCGGGGTAATTGTACTTTAATCCAATTTCTTTAAAACGTTCAGCCAAATACATAGCGTTTTTGCTGTGTTGTTTCATACGAATATGGAGCGTATGCAAGTTTTTCAGAATACTTGAAGAACGTAACGGATCTAAAGCAGGACCTAAAAGCATAGCTGTTCCGTTGTTTACATTACTAATGTCCAAAACAAATTGATTAGAAGCACAAATGGCGCCGGCAACGGCATCATTTTTACCGTTAATGTATTTCGTCATCGAATAAACTACAATGTCTGCCCCCAATAAATAAGGAGCAAAAATCATAGGTGTAAACGTATTGTCAACAACCAATTGAACGCCATGTTTTTTGGTGATTTTCGACATAGCAGGAATATCCGAAATTTGTAAAAGCGGATTGGTCATAGTTTCGGTATAAACCATTTTTGTATTTGGTCGGATGGCTTTTTCTACGGCCTCTAAATTGGTAATATCTACAAATGTTACATCAATATTAAATTTAGGCAAATAGTTTTTCAAAAAAGCATAAGTGCCACCGTAGGTTGTAACACTACTAACAATATGATCGCCCGAATTACAAAGCTGTAAGATAACAGTTGTAATGGCAGCCATCCCCGAGCCGGTAACCCAGGCTGCTTCTGTTCCTTCCATAGCCGCGAGCGCATCGGCTAAGAATTTATTGCTTGGATTCCAATGACGAGCATACAAGAAACAACCTTCTGTTTCACCATGGAAAGTGTCTAACATTGTTTTTGCTGTCATAAAAGTGAAAGTAGAAGAATCTGTAATAGATGGATTTACGCCTCCAAACTCTCCAAATTGTTTCAATGCTTGAATCTTACTTGCAGGATCGAATTTTTTTGTTTTCATGGCTATATTTTTATATGTTTTTTTCTGGATTTGATAATTACAAAAGTAAATACTGAAAGGCAACTAAGCAATAAAAATGATAAATTAAGAGTGCAAAGCTTATATTTATTTAAAATTAAAAGTAAATTTGACATTTATATATAAATATGAAAATAATTTGCTAATTAGATTGATGGAAAACTTTCATTTAGATATTTTGGATAAGCGTATTTTACGCATTTTACGTGCAGATGCACGTGTACCTTTTGTTGAAGTGGCACGACAATGTGGTGTAACCGGTTCGGCTGTTCATCAACGTGTTCAGAAAATGGTGGAGGCCGGCTTAATAAAAGGTTCTCAGTTTAATCTTTCGCCCAAAATTTTGGGATATCATACTTTGGCTTTTGTAGGTATTCAAGTCAATTTAACCACGGATAAAACGCACGAAGAAGTCTTTCAGAAAATCGTAGAAATACCGGAGGTGGTCGAATGTCATTCAATTACGGGGAAATATTCCTATATGCTAAAAATATATGCACGTAACAACGAAGATCTTAAGCGTATTTTGGTATACCGTATTCAATCGATTTTGGAAGTCACAGGAACCGAAACGTTTTTGTCGTTGGAAGAGGGTTTTAACAGGAAAATGAATATTGACTAAATTGCTTAGCTTGCTTGATATTTTCTTCTTAATTTTGCGCCCACTATGTTAGATCCTATTACTCAGTTTTATAATAAGTACGCATTCGATGCCGATTTAGTGAAAGAAATTATCGCTGGTGAAAGATACGCTGCCGTGCTTCTGGGAAATGGAAATATTGGCGTGTGTGCAACGCTGGGGCAATCCGTTTCTTCAAAAATTCCTGAAGCCTTTGATCTTGAAAATACAGCACATCGTATCGTTTTAAATGCCTATTATAACGCGCTTTTTAATTATGATACAGACTATTCGGACGACAAAGATATTTTCGAAGCTGTTGATTTTAGGAAGTTTAACACTATTGTTATGGTTGGAAATTTTAAACCTGTTGTTAAACGATTTCAAGAGGCTAAAATTCCAATATTCATATTTGATAAAAAAGAAGACGAAGCCATTTTACAAGAAATGAGTAATCAAATGGAATTTATTAGCAGAGCTGATGCTATAATTTTAACGGCAACCAGTATTTTTAATCATAGTTTTGTAGAGTTGGTAGAAAATAGTGCAGATAATGCTTCCATTTATATTCTGGGTCCATCCGCATTGATGCATCCGGACATGAAAAATTATCGGAATGTAAAAACGATTTTTGGCTCTATTTTTGAACCGCATGATGAGCGTGTCTTGAGTGTTATTAAAGCAAATTTGGGAACGCGCTATTTCAGTCCGTTTTCGAGAAAAGTATTCATATAAAGGAGCAAAAAATGAAGATAACGCTTAATAATAGGATAGAAACATTTGATAAAACAAGTTTGAGTATAGCCGAAATCATAAGGCTCAAAAACTTTACTTTTAAGCTGTTGGTGACCAAGATAAATGGACAATTAATAAAAAAAGAAGAGAGAGAACAAGCCCGAGTAAAAGATGGAGATCAAGTGGTCATTCTTCATTTGATTAGTGGGGGCTGATTAAAATAATCATAAAAAGAGAAGCCATTAAAACCAAGATGATAAAAATCAATCGCTATACAGTAATTCTAAGTCTATTTTTCTTGATTAGTTTTGAGTTATTTGGACAGGGAATTAAATATATGGGCTTGGTTCAAGATGAGCAAAGCAAGAAGGCGCTGGCTTTTGTTAACTTAGTTTCTTCCGATGGTCTATTTGGTACGACTACGGATATTGATGGTCGATTTTCTCTTGTTTTGCCCAGTCGTATCGATAGCATTCGCTTTTCCTATTTAGGCTACGAAACACGTTATGTGTCAACCCGCGATTTGAAAGGTCCAAAAACCATTTTCTTACGCCCGATAAAATATGATTTAGCCGAATATGAGGTGTTTCCGGGCCTAAATCCGGCGCATCGAATTATCTTGAATACAATAAATAACCGCGAAATAAACAATCCTAAAAAATTAGCCTCATTTTCTTATACCACTTACGAGAAGATGCTTGTAACTGTAGATACAAGTGCTTTTGATGCTGATAGTACTTATATCCCGTCAGATTCCGTTAAATCCGTTAAAGAATTTGTCAAGACGAAAGATATTTTCATTATGGAAACAGCGGTGGAGAAAAAATTCAGAGCTCCGGATAGAAGTAATGAAAGAGTGATTGCCTCACGAGTTTCGGGTTTAAAAGATCCAATGATTTTTTATTTGGTATCGCAAATGCAATCGACGTCCTTTTATGATGAGATCATCCAAATAATGGGAAAAAGCTATATCAACCCTATAAGCAAAGGGAGTTTGAAAAAATACTATTTTCATATCGAGGACACCTTGTATAGCGGGAGTTCAGATACGATTTTCACGGTTTCTTATCGCCCAAAACGAAATACCACTTTCGACGGTATGCAAGGAACTTTAAGTATCAGTACAAACAAGTGGGCCATAGTCAATGTAAAAGCCGAACCGGCGAAGGAGAACCAAGGAATTACAATTCAAATTCAGCAAAAATACGATTTGGTCGATAGGGAGTATTGGTTTCCTGTTCAACTAAATACAAGCATCTCTTTTAATGGATTAAAAGTAAGTACCGGTGGTCAGCAATCCCGTTTGTTGGGAATAGGCAAAACTTATTTAAAAGACATCAAAATCAATCCGGATATTGATAAAAAAGAATTCTCTTATGTCGAGATTGAAGTCGATCCCAAGGCAGGGTATCGAAATGATATTCAGTGGGATGATATCAGAAACAATGCTTTAAGTCAACGCGAGTTGGAGACTTATAAATTTATGGACAGCTTAGGGAGGGCGGTCGAGTTAGATAAAACGCTAAAAGAACTTGAAACGGCTTTAACCGGTAAAATTGGCTTAGGTTATGTCGATTTATTTGTCAATCGTATTATTGGTTTTAATTCTTTCGAAGGCATTTGGTTTGGTTTAGGAATGCAAACAAACAGGCAATTTTCCGAAAAACTGGCTTTTGGCGGTTATTATGCTTTCAGTTTGAAGGACAGAATATCAAAAATTGGAATAAAAACCATAGTAGATCTTTATAAACCGAAAGAAATCAAGGCTCAAGTTTCTTTTCTTTCGGATAATATCGAGAGTGGTGATGTAAACTTTTTTCAGGACGAAGGTTCTTTATTTGATCCTTTAGACTTCCAGAAGTTTTTTATCAACCGAATGAACTATACAATCAGGAAAGAAGCCGGTTTTAGTGGTCGCTTGCTTAATTACGTGCAATTATATGGCGGTATAAACGCTGAAGAAACGCAAGCCGTTGGCGATTATTATTTTCAGCAATCACCCGATAATGTTCCAGTTAGAGATTTTAATTCGGCTGAAGTTCGGTTTAGATTGCGTTTTGCCTACAAAGAAAAATACATAAATAATGGCCGAATGCTGATATCGCTTGGTACAAAATATCCGGTGTTTTGGTTTAATTATACACAAGGTTTTTCCGGTATTCTCGATCAATCTTTTGATTTTAAGAAAATGGATCTTCAGATGCGTAAAACCTTTTATATCAAATACCTGGGCGTAACCAATATCAGTTTAAAGGCGGGACTTCTTTTGGGTGATGTGCCCTATGCCAAATTGTATTCAGGAGGTGGAACTTATCGTCCGTTTGCATTATGTGCTCCGGGTAGTTTTGGAACCATGCGCGGAAACGAGTTTCTTTCTGATCGCTATGTTTCGCTTTTTATCACGCATAATTTTGATGCTTTGTTATTTAATGGGGGATGGTTTAATCCTGAAATAGAAATTGCTACCAATATAGGATTTGGTTGGTTGAACAATCCCGAGTATCATCACAATGTCGATTTCAAAACCATGGAGAAAGGCTATTTCGAAAGCGGAATAATGCTGAATAAATTGGTGCGCTTAAAATTGTTAAGTGTTGGTTTAGGGGGTATGTATCGATACGGACCCTATAGTTACGCTGCTTTCAAAGACAACGTCGCTTATAAATTTACACTTACGCTTCCTATCTAGCCAATTGCTTTAAAAAGAGAGCAGATCAATCTATTTTTTTAAAATCGAGATTGAAAAAGTGGAAATCACTGCTTTTTAAATCAATTTTAAATCCATTAATCTCATTCCAGGAATCAAATTCAAAACTAATGTAGCCGGCTGGCAAAAATTCATCTGCAAATTTTATTTTGAATGTATCGTAGTTCCAGTGTTCCATATCCGAATAAAAGATATGTTTGGCGGGTACAAAAACCAAGTGCAATTTTTGATCAACCATAGTTATTTCTGCTTTGCCATACATTTTGTCTTCATAAGTCCCAACATATTTATCCAATGACAAGCGAGGTTTTGTTCCTTCAATGCGTGAAGCCAATCGTTTTTCTTCCTCCTTATTATCATATTCCTCTCCGCGTTTTTTAAAGCCTTCAAATAGATTGATCCAATCGATAGATTTATCGTTCATTAATTTAGCCAATAAATGATATTCAAGCGCCGAGGGGAAACTGCTTAAGGTATTGGTTAATATGATAAAAGCGATATTGTATTCCGGAATCAAAGTCAAATTAGAAATATAGCCGGGCATTCCTCCACCGTGCTCTAGCACCCGAATACCATGATAATCCCAAACCGACCAGCCCAAAGCATAAGTATTAAAATGGGCTCCTGCCATCTTTTTTAAGCCACTTACCTGACGGAGCGTTCTGCCTTCCATCATGTCTTCCACTACCGATGCATTCAAGATGGTATCGCCCTTATATATGCCTTTGTTCAGTAGCATTTCTGCCCAATGGCTTAAATCAGAAGTAGAGGTAAATAAACTTGCTGCGGCGTGTGGTCTTTTCATCGTAATATCAACTACTTTATTATGGATAATGGGATGAGCAAGTTCTTGATCTACTGTAATTTTATTGCCGGAAGTTCTCGTATTATTCATTTGTAGCGGAAGTAAAATGTGCTCGCTGAGATAATCTTCCCAATCCTGTCCGCTCACTTTTTTTAATATTTCGGCGGCTACGATATACATATTGTTTTGATAACCGTATTGATCGCGAAAGCGATTGGTTACCGGAAGATAACGCATGCGATGCAGAATATCCTGATTGCTGCGTTCGGTTTCGTACCAAAGTAAATCGCCATAAAAAGTACCCATTCCACTGCGGTGGGTCAATAAATCGGCAATAGTTAAATGATTGGTGATATAGGCATCTGCAAGTTTAAAATCGGGGAGATAATCAATTACCAGATCGTCCCAATTCAATTTCTTTTCGTGAACCAGCTTTGTCATGCATGCGCCCGTAAATGCCTTTGATAACGAGGCGATATTGTATAAGGAATTGGAGCTAATTGGGTTTTTTAAATCGCGTGTTCCGTAATTTTTATCGAAATAGATATCCCCATCTTTTAAAATCAAAACAGAGAGCCCATTTAACTCAAAATCTTGAAAAGATTGCTCGATTTGCTTATCTAATTGCTTAAGGTTTAATTTTTCTTGTGCTTCTAGTTTAGTACTGATTGCCATAAGGGCAATAAGCAGAACGGATAGGTAGTTTTTTATCATTTGATTTGCATTTTTTTGATAAACAAATGTAAACAATTCTGAAATTTAGACTTATAAGATATTTTATTACTTTTAGATAAAAAAAAAGAGTTGACTTTTTTTAATAGATACAAGGGGATTATTTCAAAGGGATTCGTGTTTTTGTTCTTATTAAACGCATATTCCCTTATGGCTCAAATCGAGTATACTATTCAAGAAAATCCCTATGCCCGATTTTTTGCTTTAACAACCGAAGATGGCTTATCGCATAATCATATTTTAGATATCATTCAGGATGAGCATCATTATTTATGGATAGCTACAATCAATGGTTTAAATCGATATGATGGTCAACAACTCAAGAGTTACCATAACGATCCGAGCGATAGCAACTCTATTCTCCCCGGAATTGTAAGTTGCCTTGACGAAGATGAGAATGGTAAATTATGGATAGGTACAGAAAATGGATTGTGTGTTTATAATTCGGACAGCGATAAGTTTGAACAAGTAAATATCGATTATCCAAATATTGATGTAAGCTATGTTCGGGCTATACTTAACGAAGGCGATTCACTGTTATGGATTGATGTTGTAAGTGGATATTTATTGAAATTTGATAAAAAACAGAATCGAGTTATACAAGTTTGGCAACATATTCAATTGTGGCAACCTTATTACCACTACCATGATATATATAGAGATAGTTCCGGCCTTTTATGGCTTGGCGTACGTGGTTTATCGCCACTTTATCTTGATGAGAAGCTGAATAAACTTGTTTATTTACCAATTGGAGAAAAGAAAGGGCAAAAAACGGAATACGATGCGTCTTGTTATTTTGAAGATTCCTATGGAAATTTTTGGATAGCCGGACTTGATGGTGCTTATATTTACAATAAAGAAACGAAAATCTTTAAGCGTTTTTTAGATGAAAGTACATTTACTATTATTGAGTCGGCAAACGGAAAACTATGGTTTGGTACAGGGAATGGTATTTTCCAGTTTGACCAAGAATCAAATAATTTGCAGCATTACAAAGCCGATATTAATTCAGTAACGTCTCTGCCAAATAATCATATTAATAAACTGTATGAAGATAATAAAGGAACTATTTGGATAGCAACAGACGAGGGATTAGCAGTCTATCGATCGAGTAATAATTACATCAAGTTTTATAATCATATTCCCGAGAATAAAGCGAGTGCTTCTTCAAATTTTGTAAGCACTTCGTTAGTGGATAGGCAAGGCAATGTTTGGATTGGTTATCAAGATCATGGCCTTGATTATTTCAATCCTACAACAGGAACTATAAGGCATTATTATACTTCAGAAAGCAATAAATACGCGCTTCCTTCAAATAAAATAAAAAGTTTGTATGAAGATGTTTTTGGTGATATTTATATAGGACTATGGGCTGGAATTGGATTTGCCCGAAAGAAAAAAGATACTGACCAATTCGAATTGTTTACCTATTATAAAACAAACACTTATCAGGATTGGTATAACGATTTTGCAGAAGATAAATTTGGTCGTTTTTATCTGGGTTTATGGGGAGCACAAGGATTGGAGTTGTTCGATAGAAAAAAGGGGCATTTTATTAAAAGTTTGAAAGAAAAATTTAGTTCTCCGTTTGAATCTAGGTTAGTAACACGACTTTTGTACGATAGTCAAGATCGACTTTGGATGGGAACCACCCGGGCCGGTCTTCACATTTATTATCCTGAGCAAGACACTTCCCGTTGGTTTTATAATCAGCCAGAATTGCATACTTCTTTTGCTGAACTTACCATATATGACATTTTTGAAAGTAAAAACGGAAAAATATGGATTGCAGCTGACAGCCTTTTTTGTTATGATCCAGAAAATGAAAGTTTTAAAGTCTGGGGAAAACGAAAAGGATTAACCAGTAATAAAGTTTTTAAAATACTAGAAGACGATACGGGCAATTTATGGTTGGGAACAGATAAAGGTATTATCAGTTTTAATCCGGATTGGGATTATTGTCTTTCTTTTCCCGATTTATCAGGAACAGAAATGTCGGAGGAGCTTAAGGCAGGCTCGAAATTAAAAGATGGACAACTGCTTTTTGGCGGTAAAAAAGGTTGGGTTATTTTTGACCCGAAAACCGTATTAAGTAGGCAAAGGCTTCCGGATATTTTTCTCACGGAATTAAATGTGAAAGGCGAGTTGAAAATCCCAAGTTTATCGCAGTATTCAAAAATTCATCTAAAATACCACGAAAACTTTTTTACTGTTGGCTTTACCAATACGGATTTAACAGCAAGCTCTCAATACAGTTATCGGTATCGATTAAAAAACTTGGAGGATAATTGGAATTATATTGATAAAGGGAATGCACTGGCCAGATATACAAATATTAAACCGGGTGAATATATTCTTGAGGTGCAATTGGCACTAAACAATAGCAATTGGAAAGATATCAAGATGAAATCAATTTTGATTGAAATCGAATCGCCAATATGGAAAAAGGTTTGGTTTATTTTATCCATTGTTTTTATTTTGATACTTGCGACTGGGTTTGCCATTCGGAATCTTTATCAGCGCATAGTTACCCGAAGAAAAATGGCGGAATTAAAAGAACTGTTACTGAGGGCTCAAATTAATCCTCATTTTATTTTTAATGCCCTTGTGGCTATTCAAGGTTATATTTATAAAAAAGAAGAAGTAGAGGCCAGTAAATATTTGGCCGAATTTTCGAAATTAATACGCTTAATCTTAGAGAATACCAAGCAAGAATATATAACACTTGAAAAAGAAGTGCAGTTGCTTAAATATTACTTAAGTCTTCAAAAACAGCGGTTTAAAACAAAGTTTGATTATATAATTGATATTGATCCTACTATTGACTTGACATTTTTTAAAATACCACCCATGCTAGCGCAGCCATTTGTAGAAAATGCTATTGAACACGGTGCCGTAAAACGAGAAAGTGGAGGTTTTGTGCATATTCGTCTTAAGCTGGAAGAGAACACCATAGTTTATATTATTGAAGACAATGGAATGGGAAGAATAAAATCCTTAGCCTTGAAAAAGGATATGGAAACACATAAATCATATGGAACAGAAATAACCGAAGAGCGGCTCGGTTGTTTTCGGAAATATTATAATTATAAAATATTTTATCTGATTGAAGATTTGTATGATTCTGAAAATAATGCGGCAGGAACACGAGTCACTTTCAAAATCCCTATAAACTAAATAAATATGACGACGAAAGCTATAATAATTGATGATGAAGAAACCCCAAGAGAAACATTAAAAATAATGTTGAAAATGTATGCTCCTGAAGTTGAAGTTGTTGCTGAGGCTGATGGTGTAAAATCGGGCATTCAAGTCATAAAAAAGCATCAACCCGATCTTGTATTTTTAGATATCCATATGGGTGATGGAAGTGGTTTTGATTTATTAAGCAATTTTGCTACCTATAATTTTAAAGTTGTATTTGTTACAGCCTATGAAGAATATGCTATTAAGGCCTTCCGATTTAGTGCACTCGACTATTTAGTTAAACCTATTACGCCTGAGGACTTGGTTCAGGCGATTAAGAAAATGTCTGCTTTGCTTGAAAATAAACAAATGGATAAACAGTTAGATGTTTTGAAAAACAACTATCTAGGTGTAGACCCCTCTTTTGGAAAAATAATTCTGAAGACGGCAGAGGCTATTTATATTGTCGATATACACGATATCATTTATTGTAAGTCAGAGAATAATTACACCAACTTTTATTTAATAGGTGAAAATAAATTACTGGTTTCCAGAACATTAAAAGAATTCGATGAATTATTAAGCGAATCCGGATTTTTAAGAGTTCATCAGTCTTACCTTGTCAATTCCAAACAAATAGAATATTTTGATAAAAGAGAAGGAGGTTCTATTGTAATGAAAGATGGTTGTAAAATACCGGTTTCATTTCGAAAAAAAGAACAACTGCTGCTTCATTTTAAAAAATTAGGCAGGTTTTTATAAAATTTTAATCTGCTCCACTTAACGAATCCTTATCCCTTCTTTTTCGAATTCTAATAGGAAGTATACACATACTCATTTAGTTTATTCTGCTCATTAGTAGTCGGTATCTTTATACTATTAAAAGAATAAAGAACGGAATATGACATTACAAAGAATGGGGCTTGTACTATGCTTTTTATTTTTTTCAATAGGGATAAATGCGCAAACCATTAAAATTTCGAGCACGCAAACAAGAGGAAATAATGGAATGAATGCGGAGCTGAAATGCCGACCTGTTAAAATTACAAAAGCGGCGACAATTATTAAAGTAGAAGGTGATTGTCTGGGTTTATGGATAGTGAGAGCAGATAAAGTAACACATACTTTTCAAAGCAATAAAAAGGCCTTAGGTACGGTATTAGAACCGGGTACGTATTACATCTATCCTAATTTAAAAGCGGGTAAAAATACAGCAAGTGTTACGGTAACAATGAGTTATGAGAAAAAAGAATAAAATGAAAAAGAATATCTTTTATGTTGTTGTTTTAATTTTGGTTTTGAGTTTGCACTGTTTACGATCAGAAACCTCAATTGTAAACGTACGTCTTTGCACTGCTGTTTCTGATAAAAATTGCGCTGCGGATAAAACGACTTTCTCTACGGATATTGCTAAACTGTTTTGTTCGTTTAATATTCTCCAAAATACAACCTATGAAAACGTTACTGTTTCTTGGTTTTATATGGGCGATCAACGTGTTTTAGTTAAGGACACCCTAATTAAATTTTCGGATAGCCTAAAAATGAAGAAGAATATCATCAGCTTGGAAAAGCCGGTAAATGGTTGGCCAAAAGGAGTGTATGAAGTTCGGATTTCTATCGATAATGGAAGTTCGCCTGTAATAAAGAGTTTTTTAATGCATGATTTAAAAGAATACAAATGAAACAACTAAAGGTAGTTAGTCTTTGTCTTATTTCTATGTTATTGATATATAACGTAAAAGCAAAAGACATAAAGGATATCGAATTTAAATTTTCTATTGTTGTTCCTGATCATTGGACATCAAATATTTATAGGGAGGGAACCGATAAAGTATGCGAATTTATGAGCCCCGATAATAATGCGTTTATTCAATTGCGCTCCTTTAAAGCCGACCCTGCAATTACGTTAAATCTTGTGGTGCAAATATTTGAAGAATCTTATTTACCGCAAGGAAGCAATAGGATTGATCTTTCCAAAAAAAATTCTGTGAATGGAATTCCCGGAATTGTTGGAAACTATACAGCCAATGTTAATAATCTTGATGTCGGAATTAGCGTTTTTTACGCGATACAAAACGGACAAGGCTATGCATTAATGTATATCATTCCTGTTTCTATGTTCGATCAAAAAGAAGAGGAAGTAAAGCGTATTTTACATTCTTTTGTAATTCCCGGATATACGGTACAAGAACCTATAAATAACACAATTGCAAACAAAAGCAATTCTGTCGGCTCACCACAAGGAATAAAGTCTAATAGATCTGTGCTTATTGAAAATACGCGAATGGGCGATGAATTGGGCAAGCCGCATGAATTATTAAATACGACTTCTGTATTCAATCCGGAAACTCGGAATGTATACATTGTTTTTGATTGGAAAAGAGAAAGTGAGCATATTCCCTATTTGAAAATTGCCTGGTATTATGATCAAAAAGGATATCTAATAGACGAAGTAATATATGACTTTAAAAACAATAGTTTATCAGGAACATCCCATGCATTTTTATCAAAACCAAACAACGGATGGCCGGAGGGAAAGTATACCGTTGAGTTCAGTATTGCAGGGCAGCTATTAAAAGAAGTCCCTTTTGAAGTAAAGGCTGCGACAATTGAATTCCAAAATACCACACCGACAAATATACCGGTTCAAGACCAAATAAATCCGGCAAAGGAAGAGGCGCCTGCATTTATCGATCCCTATACTATTTCTGAACAAATAAAGTTTTGGGCCGATGTTCCAATTTCATCGGCAAAATGGGTGCAAATTCCTTTTCAAAGTAGTTTGATGATAAAGAGCATGAGCTCAAACAGAATGAGTTATCAAGTAAGCGCTTCCGGTGGACGAAATTCTACGGCATACGCACCACATATTATTGAGTTTAGCGAATCAACTAAAAAATATGCGGAAAAGAACACCTACAATTTCAAGTACAACAACTATAACTACTATGTAGACGATGCTGATGATATATTTAGTTTGGCTTATAACTTCAATTGGATATGCGGTAGAAAGGGAATGATTATGTTTTCTGATAATGGATGTAGTTCGTGGACAACTCAGGAAACACCAACAGAAGAAAATATAAATAGCATCAGTTTTGCAAATGAATTTATCGGATGTGCTGTTGGAGATAAGGGAACGATTTTAATCACAAAAAATAGTGGACAAAACTGGGCCAAAATTAGTTCTCCGGTTAATGGTCATCTAAAAAGTGTAGTTATGACAGATAAAAGCAATGGCTATATATTGGTCGAAAAAACAACTTATCTAAAAGGCTTTGTTTTGAAGACTACCGATGGAGGTACTACCTGGAATATTACAGAATTCCCCAGTCAATTTCAGAGTGAAATTGAGATGACTGAAATGAGTTTTGTCGACACTAATAATGGATGGATTTGTGGGAAATTCGGTCTTGTATTTCATACGGCTAATGGTGGAAAAACATGGGAATATCAGGAAAGTGCAAGAGATGCTACCGCCAATAGTAAGCTAAACGCTATTTATATGATAAATTTAAGAGAAGGTTGGGCTTGTGGTGAAAAGGGGACGCTTCTGCATACGATAAACGGTGGTCAAAATTGGACTAAAATAGATATTGGAGTCATTAATCATTTTACCGCTTTGGAATTTAATGGCCCTTACATGGGGTGGCTTTCAACGGATGGAAATGTCTATCAATATTACGATAAACGATACGATACTTATATGGGCAATTTCTATCGAATTTTTACTGAAAAAAGAAACACAAATGAATAGAATCAATTACGAATAAAAAAAAACAGTTATGAAAAAGAAACATTTTATTTGGGCTTTAAATGTAGTATTAATTGCAATTCTGATTAGTACTAGCGGATGCGAGTATTCTTCTGCAACTATTTCGGACGCAAAAATATGTACATCATTGAATGGGAATATTTGTAGTTCGGATGATGAAGTTATTCAAGGTAATCCGGCCACAATCTACGCCAGTTGTGCTTTAAAATATGCACCAGAAAACACTGAAATTAAGTTTAGCTGGTATTATTACGGCCAAACTAAAATAGAGATCGACAATGTAATTCTAAATTCAGGAACCAACGGAACTGATCTAGATGTTTTTTCTAGCTTGTCAAGACCTAATAATGGTTGGCCAAACGGCGATTACGAAGTAGTAATACAACTTATGATCGAAGGAAAAGATCCTTTAGTAAAGCAGTTTAAGATTCAATAATTCCCTAAATAATAGACTTGCAAAAATGATAAAGCCTTCTCTTTAGGATTAGGGAAATAATATAAAATGTTCATTGTCAGGCTATTAAAAATATACAAAGAGAGGCTTTTTTAAATTTAATTTCTATTACTGAATTATTGTGAAACCTAAAAATCGAATAAGATGAAAATTTCAAATAGAGTAAAATGGGTCGCATTAATATTGTTTTTTGCTTGGTTTAGCGAACATGCAGTTGCGCAATTACAGCAAGATTCTAAATATGGTTTTAAAATCAATATCCCAACAGATTGGAGTAAAAAAGTGTATATGGATGGCACTGATAAAGTATGGGATTTTTATAGTCCCGATCAAAATGCTGCCATTCAGTTAAGAGCATTTGAGGCTACAGATTCACGGATCACAATCGATTTGATGGCGCAGATCTATGAGCAAACAATGCTTCCTGCTGGATCACAGAAGCAAAGTTTAGTCGATCATACAACAGTAAACGGAATTCCCGGTAAACAAGGCTTATATAGTTTTGATTATAATGGCAACCAAGTTAATCTTGCTGCTTTTTATACGCTACAAAACGAAAAAGCCTATATACTCACAGCGATAATTCCGACGAGCATGATAGAAGCTAAAGGAGATGAAATTAAAGCAATTACCCATTCTTTTTTGATTGATGGATTTGAATCACAGGCCGTTGTTTCAACGCAAAACACAAGTGGATTAATGGGCGGCTTGAGTCAAAAACTAAGTAAGATGGGCAGTCAGAATTCTACTAGCAACTCTGGAAGTGTAGTAGGTAAATACAATTTTGTTAGTCGTTCTGATGGAAAAGACTTGTTGATATACTGGTATATCGACATCAAAGCGGATGGCACATATAAAGATGAACATCAGCTTAGAAGTCAAGGAAATTATATTGGCGGCAATGAAGGAACTTGGAAATTAGATGGGAATACACTGACTTTAAAGCATAGAAGTAGTACTGTTACAGATACTTATACTTGGCATAAGAATGAGCTGAGCAGAGAATCAAGCGGTGGAATCAAATTTCTTTTTAGGAAATAATGATACTGTAATTGCATGTGTTTTTAAATAGAGAGTTCTATTTATGCAATGGGAATATAAGGGATAAATAGTCGGCATAGAAGTCAATTTGTTGTAGTAGTAAATTAATAAACGCATTAAAATTTATAAAGATGAAAAAAATTATAATTTCAACGGCGCTCTTAATTCTAACTCAAATACTTGTTGCACAAACGATAGTCAATTTCAATTCTTCAACACTTAAGTCGCTTGTTAAAAGTGATTTAGGAATTACCAGTGATACGGTTTTTGCATCAGACATGGCAAATCTGATAACTTTTAAACATAATTATCATGGCTTAAATGATCTAACAGGATTGGAGCATGCTGTAAATCTCGAAGAAATCGATTTAAACCACAATTCAATTTCAGACTTAGATCCAATATCAAATCTTTCTAAACTAAAGGTACTCTATTTAGATTATAATGAGATTGTGAGTTTACCTGATCTTTCTGGATTAATTCGTTTGGAAGAATTAAGCTTAGGGGTAAATCAAATTGAAGATATTAGCGGTTTGTCTAATACAGTCACTTTGAAATATCTCAATTTAAGCGTAAATAAACTTGATAAATATGATTTCCCCAGCCTTTATAATCTTGATAACCTTAGACCAGTTTTTTGGCTAAAGTCGAATGGGCCGGGGTTTTCAAGAGAAGTAATCGCAAGTTTAACCAATGAATTAGAGAAAATCCCCTTGAATCCAGATAGCATAAAATGGGATCTCATTCGAACGGATATTCCAATAAATAGCGATGTAAGAATTCGAGGTGCTATTATCGATACAATTGGTGAGGGAATTTATCAATTAACTGAAGATGTGTTTCTTCAGTACAGGACATCCTCTTCCTATGATACCTGGATCGACTATCTTCATTTTAACGGAACAGTTAAGATTGATAAAAGTGATGTAGTACCCGAAATTTCCGGAAGTGGGAGTGTTTATGCCTTTGGGAATCTATTGTCCAATGGGGGCTTTAATTATGCTATCAATGGGGCAGGACTAGAAGTTAAAATACCGGGTTCAGATGATTTGGACGGATTTAGTCTAACGACCGGTAAGTTATACCTTTCTCATAGTGGAACGGAAGTGTTTATGGTGGATCAGCAATTTGGATTTAGTAATATGCCTTTTCCGTTAGATAAAATATTCAAATACTTAAATGATCAGAATAGCGATCCTGATAATGAATATGTGAACTTTGGTGTTTACGGTAGCAAAAGATATAAATACGATCGAAGTGCTCCTTCGAATACTACCAGCTATACTTTTAATTTTAATTCAGATGGTACTTATTCATTTGGTTCTTTTGCTATAAAAGAGCCCAAAGTTTTTTATAATGGTAATGACGGAAAAATGGGGGGGAGTTTTAAAGTTAAAATTCCGGGTAGTGGATTTGTAAATCTAGGCAGCGAGAAATCCGAATCCATTCCTGTAATAATTAAAAATAAAAAAGGGGAGCTAATCGGATCAACTACTTTCGATAATATTCTAAAAAAGGAGAATGGGCGATATTTTGGCTCAGATTTTCTCGAACTTGGAATGGAAATTGAATTTTTAAATGGAGACATAGATAAATTAGTTTTATCAATAAGTACCGACATTCCGATTGGTACTTCAGGATTAAAAATAACGTCGATGAGCGGCGAACTTGAATCCATATCTTCAGATATGAAAATTGGTGCAAAAGTAGATATTGCTACTTCAGTAGAGGCGCCTGGCTTTGGCCCTGTAGTTGAATTAACTGATTTTGGTGTTAAAATTGCACCGTTATATTCGTTTGAAGGAAGTGGTGTTTTTAAGATGTTCGGATACCAGTGCGCCAACGGCAGCTTAAAATACAACTCAAAATTAAATGCAATTAGTTTACACGGAGACTTGAATCTTGGCAATATCCTGGTCGGAAAAGTGAAATCAACACTGAATGGATCTTCTTTTACAGGTGTTTTTAATGCTACGCTTAAAACACCAAGTGATTTGCCGTGGAAATTAAAATTCTTGTCGAATAAAACTATAGCTGCAGTTACAGCCACATTAGAGAATGAAGTTATTTCTTCATTTATGTATTATAAGGATTTCTCGATAGGACAAAAAATAGTTTTAGGTAAATCTGAATTCCCTTATTTTAATTATTATTTAGGAACCAATTTAGACAATTTATATCAAATATTTAAAGATGGATCTCATCAATTTCAAATTCCTGAAAATACCAGACAAGTATTGATAGTTGCAGGAAACGATATGAATCTTTTTGATTTTTCGGTTACAAATCCCATAGGTTTGGAGTTTTCTAAAAGCAATACCTTGTATGAGCAATTTGATGATGTCTTGCAGACCACCATGTTAATTAAAAGTCCTGAAGCGGGAACTTGGACGTTAAATACAGATCAAAGTGGAGATATTAGAGTGGAAGTGATGAGTGAAAATCCGGCACCTATCGGTCATTTTATTGAACCTGCGGTGGCAGGGAGCTCGTCTCTCAGAATAGTTTATGATATTAAAGATATAGGCGATACAATCACAGTAAAATTTCATTACGATACTGATAAACAGGGTTTTGATGGCGTTCAGGATTATTGGAATGGCTATCCCCAACAATGGACGGTAATAGGCGAGAAACTGATTGACTTTGGGATTAGTTATAGTGATTGGTTTAGGTATGATTTGCAGGATGGCGAATATTTTATTTATGCAAGTATAGATGATGGAAAAAATCCTGTCTTTTATCAGTACGCACCAGGATCGTTTGTTGTTAACTGGGGCGAGTTTTATTCTAAACCGGAGGATCTAATAGCTGAAATTACGAATGATACAATAGTTGTTTCTTGGTCTGCTCCTACAGACAGTACTGTTTTGATGACTAATGTTTATTATAAAGCAGTTGATAGTGATCTTGTTAATCAGAAAAATATTTACGATACGAACTCTATCTATTTGGATAATATCATTAAAGGAAAAGAGTACGAAATATGGGCTAGCTTTATAAACCTTAAGAATTATGTTGGTCCAAATAGTGATACGATAAGCACCTATTTAAAAGACACTATAAATAATAATCCTCCCTATTTTACAACCGACCCAAATGCGTTGTGGTCTTGTACAGTTGGAAATACAGCTAACTATCAACTAGAGGCTTTTGATGCGGATGGAGACCCCCTTACATTTGCCTTATTGAATGATACTTTAGGGATTACACTAAATGAAAATAGGCTAAGCTGGACGCCCAATGATGAGCAAGTTGGCGTTTTTCAATTGCTTCTTACCGTTTCTGATGCTAGTAATGCTGTTGATAGTCTTTTTGCTAATGTTGTTGTTTACGACCGTGGTTATTTTGACATTAAACTCGAATTTGGATCTTCGGCGCTCAAGAGTAATAATAGAGCTCCAATTATTCTTCGTAACCCAAGTGTTGCTTCACAAACCCAAGATGTATTTATTACGAATTTAAGAACATCCGTTACAGACACAATCAGATGCATGAAATCATCCGCACTGGAATATACCGGCTCTATTTATTTACATTCCGATCCAAGTGCATCAGAATTAAATGTTGTTCAGGATGATACATTGGTGATTAGTTATAGTTATGAGAATGTTCAATACGCTGATTCTGCAATTTTCGAGCCTTCCACAGCAACAGGATTGTTTTTTATTGAATATGCTAATATAGGGTTTACTGTATATCCAAATATCTCAAATGGAATGTTTGTTTTACGATTTAATCAATCTTATGAAGGCGAATTAAAAATTAATGTGTTCGACTTGTCGGGTAAGGTGGTTTATGAAAGATATCTTCATTCAGAAACCGAACTGGTAATAAATCTTTCCCATTTCGAAAATGGAATGTATTTTATTAATGCCTCAAATAATAAAGGGGGAGAAACACAAAAATTAATAATACGGAAGTAGAAATATATTGAAATAAAAGCAATTCAACAATATCACTTGCTTCAATGTGTGAATCAAAGTACTGTTTGATGCATGGATAATTAAAAATTTAAACGTAAACTAAAAATTATGAAAATGGCAAATTATTTAAAGGTCTCCTTGTTAATAATAACGTGGTTAGTTTTTGGTTTTAATCTGCGCGCTCAAACTGCAGAACAAGAAATCGTGACTGCTGTCGCTAGTATTAATGAAAAATTGGCTGAAGTAAAACAATTGGCACAACAGAAGAAAATTTACGAAGCCATGGATAAGCTTAAAGAAGCTTATGACGAAATTGAACACGAACGTAAATGGGGCACTTTTGACGAAAAATTTATTGAGGCTAAAAAACAGAATCCTAGCTTTACTTTTAAAATAAATAGCGATTTACCTGCCCAACTTAGCCCTGCATTTTGGGCTGATTTTGAAAGTAAATGCGACAAGATATTAGCCGATCAAGATGTAATGATAGCTGGTTTTAAGAGCGAAGTTACAATGAACAACTGGAGCAAAGCCCTCGCTTATGGCAAGCAGTTAAAAACACTATATGAAACGGTTTCTGGAATTATTGAAAACGTGGGCTCGGCTAACTTACCTAAATTGGTTTACGATTTAAATGGAAATATCAATGATGCTTTCGATAATATTATTGAACTGGAAAATGCGGAAGTGGAAGATCTGGAAATAGAGGCTAAAAAGGCAAAATGGAATTTGACAGTTGCAAAAACCGAGAAAGCCAAAGACAAATACAATGATTTTACGCATTATATAAAAACGCAAAAATCGCTTATTACTGATTTTAATGTTTCAATTAACTATATCAATAAAATCAAATTTACAGCTATGGAAGGCCCTTTAGAGCCGTTAACTTATGCTGATAATAAATACAACTGGAATTATGGTCCTTTTCAAAAGGATGTGATAGAGGCATGTGCCGATTTCGAAACCTATGATATTAAGTGTGATGAATTTAAAAGAAATTTCGAAGACATTAATAAAGAGGCACTTGCCGATTGGGCTAAAATTAAAGCAAATATTGAGGGAAGTGATGATAAAGCGAAGAAGAATGAATTTTTAGAATACAATAAAAGACAGTGGCCCGAATACTTGAGTGTTGTTAATCCTATTTTTAACAAAACATACAACAAAGCTTGCGGAACAAATCAAGTAGAAAAACCAAATGAAGAGTCGCTGGAGTCATCAAGCTCAATAAATGAGCGCACTTTAGATATTCAATCACTTAAAATAGTAAATCCTGCCGGAAGCCCTGCCGACTATTTTATTCAAGGAAACCATGCAAGAATAGATTTTAAAGCTGTTTGGAGCGGTCAATGGCTCGACCGTGTGAAAATGAAAATAACTTTAGAAGGAAAAGTAATATTGGATGAGCTATTGGAATTTCGTGATCGGATGGGTGTGTTTCAAACCGATTTTTATAAAACAATAGTGATTCCTGAAAATTGGGATGATGGGGAGTATACTTTGAGTCTCGAAATGGAAAGAGATCCAAATATCCTTAATAAAAACATAACTTTAAAATGTGCACCAAAAACAATTCGTTTTCGAGTCGGAGAGGGTCAATCTGATGACGCTGATACAAATCAATCGGATAATAATGAGGCAGATAATAATCTTAATGAAGAATCAATAGATGAAGAGAACAAGACCAATCCAAATCGAACAGCAAGCACTATAGCCGTTGCCCAAGGAGGAACTAGTGAAAAATACTGGGAAATAAGAATACCTGAGGATGCAGATAAAGAATGGATGATAAATGGCGATGAATACGAAGTGCGTTATCGGATTAATGGACGAACTGTTGGATTTAGGGCTTTTAAAGACCCTGAGTTTTTGATTCCTGCATGGGAAATGATAATGAATAATATTACGATTAAACATGGTCTTTATCGGTTGTTTAAACAAAAAACAGACGGAAGCTTATATGTAAGTGAAATTCAGCTTTATAATGAAAACAAAGAAGTAGGTCCGAAAGTGCAAATTTCACTTGATGGCTCTGTAAGATATTGGAATACGAGTCTCGATAAGTATAAATCCCAACTACAGAAAGATCCTGACCTGCATCCTATCAGTATCTATGAGGACGAATATGTATTGGAATATTTCCCTTCTGAACCTGATCTTTCTATTAAATATATGTATGGAGATTTAAATGTAAATGCGGTTAGTGAATTTCAATTGCCAACTAATCCTATAAAACTAATTGAAATTAATTCAGTTAATAGCGAAAGTATTACTGAACACCTGTATTCATATAACCCAACGCATCATTATATTGGACGGCGTACAATATCTAATTATAATTCAGAAAACCCTTTAATTTCTGGATATAAGATTCAGAAAGGCTATCAAATTTTAAATGTTGCTTGGTGGAAAGACGGAAATTTAAACTTTCTTGAATGCATGTATAATTCATCATATTATAAGAGTAGTTCATCAGAAAAGATTGGGATAAAAAAGGAATATAGTCAACCAACCTATATTATTCCCGATGGAAATGTTCAGCCTTATAAGCGAGGTGAAGAATATCTAAAATTGTATGCTAATAATAATAAATTGCCCAAACCTGATTTATTCAATGATTTTGAATTGAATCGTCCGGTGTATTTTGCTTATCCCGACCCAGTATGGGCCAGCTCAAATCCATTAAATCTAGGAATGGGTAATTCACAATTATGGAGAGGGGATATGCATAATTTTAGTAGTGATTTTAACGATAAAAATTTTAGGTTCTATTATGTTTCAAACAACAATATTTCAGCAATTTCTAGATGGTTTAGTGGTAAGCATACTGAATATATAGTATTTAAAGATTTACATAAAATTTATCGAATCGAATGGTTTTCCAATACTAAGCCGAGGTACTTGGAAGCGATCGGTCATTTGAGGTATAATGGACTTAGATTTGAATGGAATGAAGATGGCAGTTTTAAACCCGATCGTCATCCAACTACAGGCAGAATTACTTTGGAGTATCTCAAAAAATATGAAAATATTCCCAATGCACCTTCATTAGAAGTATTGAGTTCTGCCCGTTTGAAGCCTGATCAAAATCTCCCTCCAATTCCTCAATCAGAAATAACACCCATGTTTGAAAAAATATGGGGAAAAGATAATATTGTAATAGCCACCACAAGTTATGAACCTATTTTTGAGCAAACTCAAACGGACAATAACCAAAGCGAAAAAACCGATTTAAAAGAGGAAGATAACTACCAACAACTCCAACGTCAAGAGTTTTTTACTTTGGGCGAAGAAATTCAAAAAATTATCGAGCAAGCAGACGCTTCATTTGATAAAAAATATTGGGAAGATCAAAGTTCATCGAGAGTAACAATGAATGCAACTAATCCAAAGCAGGAAAGCTTAGATATTATGCGTTCTGCAATTCCAATTATTGAGCGTGCTAAATATCCGGAGAATAAAGGCGCTCTTTATCATCTTCTTGCGATGAAGTTGATTAATTACTCCGGTAGAGTTTTTGCCTACAATGCCAAACAAGATTTTTTTCAGCTAGCTGCCGAATTGATAAACAAAGCAGATCAACTCATAACAGCTAATCGCTATTTAAAAGAGGATCTTTCAGATGCTTATTGCACAAGTGGAGAAATATGGCGTGATATGACGCGTAAAGCCCAATGGGGAAATCATGCTTACAATAAAATGGATTGTGATAGAATGGTGATTCAACAATACGAACGTGCTGTGAGAGCCGATCCAAACAATACGAAAGCAAAACAAATTTTGGCTCAATTAAAGGCGCCTAAAAAGGCGGTGCCTGAAGTAGTTGAAAAGTTTGAGAAAATTCCGGATGAGTATTGGAATAAAGCACAAGAAGAAATGCTTCGAATGGAGGATGAGAGAAGAATAGAGGAATTGAATAGGGAGCCGGAAATTTATCCTATGGAAGTTTGTGAAATGACCTTAACACACAGTGGCGGGACTGTTAGTATAATGCGCTCTGGAGCTGATGATTGGATGCAAGTTGCGGAATCGCATTTGCTGCTGTTTAACGGTGATAAGATTAAAACCAGTGCTGATGCAACAGGAGTTTCTATCACCTATACTTCAGATAAAACATTTTTAGCCATAAAAAATTCTGCTGAAGTTGAAATAATAGACGAAAATTCATTAATGATAAGAAGAGGCAACGCCTATGTTCAAGTGCATAAAAAAGGAAAGAAGTTTCTTGTTATTACACCAACTTGTGCTGTAGGTGTTCGAGGAACTGAATTTGAAGTGAATGTGAAACCGGATAAAACAGCCGAAACGTATCTTTATGAAGGCGTGGTTGAAATTCGTAATGCCAATGATATTGGATATCTTATTCCCGGAAAAAAAATGATTGCCAAAAAGGGAGAAGAACAGTTAGTGGAAGAAATATTTGATTCACAGGAGCGCCTTACAAAAGATTGGACAGATTTGGAAAAGCAAAAGCTGAAGCACGAACAAATAATAGCAAGTTCTCCAATAAGAACGAATGAAAAGGAATCGTCTAATGCTAATCTTTTATACTATCAAAAATTATTTGAAGGGTCTCAGGCTGGAATTCTAGGAAGTTCTGAAACAGTAATACATACAAATACGAATAATGATCCATCACCTGCAGATTTACATGTAATAAATCAAGTAGAATTAAGTCGAAGTCCAGACAATCTTTATCATTTTGTATTGGTAGATGAAATTTTAGATTACGGTGATGCAGCTCTGGTAGCGCGTTGTCCGGTGAAAGTAAATGTCAATACAATGGTTACCATCAATTGGTATTTGAATAATAAAGCAGAAGCGATAAGTTCCGGAAATCATCAAGTAATTCCGGAAGCCACATATTACGATGGCACTTTGGTTTCCTATGATGGACCATTAAACCCGGGAATTTATCGTGTGGAATTCGTAATGAATGGCCAACTGATTGGTCAGGGAGAAATAAATATCGGTATCCCTTTACGTATGAACTTTCAGCAAGCTCAAGAAGCCTATAAGAGCGCACTAAATAAAATGGAAAAGGCATTACTTCAATTTAATCAAGGTAATTTTTCGCAAGCGGGAGAATTGGCTGGTGCAGCATTGCCCGAACTTCAAAATGGCTTGTATAATGCGCCAAATTTACCTGATGTAAAAACGGTATGGCAAACGGCACAAGCCATTATAGCTGTAGATAAGGTAAATCAATATTCGCTAAAAGAGAAGCCGGAAGAAACTTTGGATTGGCTAAGTGTTGCAAGTTCTTATATTCATGCAGCTTATGCTAATTGTGAGGACGATCAATTTAAAGTAAGTGTAAAGCAATTGAAGGATGTGATAGAATTACTTAGTAAGGATATATAAAAAAAGCCCCTGATTCACATTTGGAGTCAGGGGCTTTTTATTACTTAAAAAGAATTTATTTTTTCTTTCCGCCTAAGCTAACATCCAAACCAAAGGAGAAAGCCCAAGTGGATTTTTGGTAAGTTTCCATATAGGGGATAGTTGTAGCATCGTCAATTTTGTCAAAAGTACCCTCTTGATACACTGTATAGAATGCTCCAAACTGGAAAGTAACGGCATCGCTAATTTTATAAGCTCCACCACCACCATAAGAGTTAGTGTTTAAGCTATAGCTTAAATCATCTTGATACCAATCTATAGCACTGGTTTTTGTTCCAAGATAGCCAACACTAAGCAATAAGTTATCTACAAGCTCATACTCAAAACCGATACCATATTCATTGAAATTACCATCAACGGTTGTATTCCCTTCGTCAATCGACCAACCGGCTTTTTCATCAAAATAAGTGTGGTAGCCTAAAGATACATTGAATTTATCAGTCAATTTATAATTAGCACCAATGGAAAGGAATGCAGGAATGTCCGCATTAGTAAGATTTCCGTCTTCAAACATATAAGTTGGTGTAAATACACCTGTTGAGCTAACAGAACCACCATCAATAAAACCTAATTCAACACCATTAACAGCAGTAACATCATCTACCAAATCCATCTTGGTAAGGAATTCGTATTTTAAACCAATATTTAACTTGTTGTTTAGCAATGAAAAGTTTGCTCCAACAATTGGTGTAAATGCAGAGCCGGTTTGAACCACATCTGCTTCTTGGTCGGCTGTTACGCCATTTAAATAGATAGCTGTTCCGTACAATTGAGTAGCCGTGGCAGATAATGTACCGGCAATACTTGTATAAGTACCTTGAGCTACGGCAGCAGACATCCCATCAATTGATGATTGAGGTACGCCTAAGGCCAATAATCCGCCTTCTAATTGTGCTTGCTGCTCGGCAGTCATATATCCTGCAACTACTAATTGATCAAAAGTATAAGATCCTGCACCGGCATCAATAATTGACTGAATAGCAGCAGCACCACCTGCAGCAGCAGTAGCACCTGCAGCAGCTTGTCCGGCAACACCATTTACATAGGTACCTGGAGCGAGAACACCACTTGGAGTAGTTACTGTAACATTTTTAATATAGCCATTGTAGGTGTTTTTTGCCATCACATAGCGGCCACCTAAATAAACAGATACCATATCATTGATTTCGTAGGTAACACCTGCTTGTAAACCAAAATAAACTGAAGTTCCTTCGAAAAACATATCCATATTATAACCGGTAACTCCCATAGGACTTAATGCTGGAACTAAACCTGCAAAAGGGATTTCCATTGATGGTAATCCTGTTTCAAAAGTAGCTCCACCGCCACCACCAACTGGATTAAACCCAAAAGAGAAAGCCAATTTTCCTTTCTTATAAACACCATAAAAACCTGGGAATACAGGTGCAGAAACGGTTCCTTCGTAATGGCCACCACCATTTAAGTAGGGAAATGTGCTTGTAATATTCTGTGTTTGAGATAGGGTTTGATTGTTGATTGAAAAATGGAATCCATCAGATAATTTGGATAGACCGGCAGGGTTATAAAATACAGCATCAATCCCCGTTGATGCATCACGAACTAAGAGTCGCGTCCATGCCGTACTTTGGTTGGTATTGGTTACCAAACCTCCTGAAAAGGCAAAGGTACTGGCAAGAAATAAACTCACAAAAAGCAGTAATTTTTTATTCATCTCATTGGTTTTTTAGTTATTATTAATAAGCGAATATAAAAAATTATTGGACGCACAAGCCTATTGATAAAAAATTTGACAAATTAATTGGTCTTGCAAATTTTTAATTTTCAAATAAAAAGCGGATTCAAAGGAATGAAATCCGCTCCGTTTTTTCTTATTAATACTTGATTTACTTTATCTCACTTCCGTTTTTTGTAGGCGTTGAAGGAGTGATAAATTTCAATTGTCCGTTTGCATCTTCGGCCATAAGTATCATTCCTTGCGATTCTATTCCACGAAGTGTTTTTGGTGCTAGATTAACCAATACGCTCACTTGTTTGCCAATAATTTCTTCCGGTTTAAAATATTCGGCAATGCCCGAAACTATGGTTCTTTTGTCGATGCCGGTATCCACTTTTAGTTTAAGCAGTTTTTTTGTTTTAGCTACTTTTTCAGCTTCTAAAATGGTTCCAACACGAATATCCATCTTTGAAAAATCATCAAAATTGATATTTTCTTTGGCAGGAGAAGCAACAACAGCTTCGGCATCATTGGCTTTTTTAGTATCCCATAATTTTTGTACTTGGGCTTGTATGGCTTCATCTTCAATTCTATCGAAAAGTAAGCTTGGCTTAGGAAGTGTAATGGTCGCTTTCATAAGTTGATCGTTTCCGGCCAATATCCAATTCATATTCTCTTCCAAAAGCAACATCTTTTTTAATTTGGACGAAGTAAAGGGTAAAAAGGGTTCACATAAAACGGCCAGATTCGCACTGATTTGTAAAGCAATGTTTAAAATGGTTTCAACACGTTTTTCGTCTGTTTTTATCGTCTTCCATGGCTCTGTTTCAGTTAAATATTTGTTTCCTAATCGAGCCAGATTCATCAATTCATTAACAGCGTCTCTGAAGTGATAGTTTTCGATGCGTTGTCCTATTTTTTCAGGATAACTAGCAAGTTCTTCTATGGTATTTTTATCTAATTCGGTCAATTCACCTTTGGCAGGAACTACGCCTTGATAATATTTTTGCGTTAGCACTAAGGTGCGGTTAACAAAATTCCCGAATATGGCCAAGAGTTCACTGTTATTTTTGGCTTGGAAATCTTTCCAGGTAAAATCGTTATCTTTTGTTTCGGGCGCATTTGCCGTTAAAACATAGCGTAAAACATCTTGTTTTTCAGGAAAGTCCTCGAGATATTCATGCAGCCATACCGCCCAATTTCTTGATGTTGAGATTTTATCATTCTCCAGATTTAGAAATTCATTGGCAGGTACATTATCAGGTAAAATATAAGATCCTTCCGCTTTTAGCATTGCAGGGAAAATGATACAGTGAAATACGATATTGTCCTTACCGATAAAATGAACCAATTTCGAGGTATCGTCTTTCCAATACTTTTCCCAGTCTTTTCCCGTTTCTTTTGCCCATTCTCTACTTGCCGAAATATAACCTATAGGAGCGTCAAACCAAACATACAGCACTTTTCCGTCGGCGCCTTCAACCGGAACTTTTACGCCCCAGTCCAAATCGCGGGTTACGGCTCTGG
>JBFHQD010000005.1:0-37185 GCA_041592395.1 Bacteroidales bacterium
AATTGTAGATGGCCCTTTGGCGAATCTTGAATCTCGTGCTGTAATTGTTGCCGACGAAAAAGGCAAGGTCATTTATACTCAACAAGTTCCTGAAATTGTTGACGAGCCTGATTATGATAAAGCATTAGCGGCATTAAAATAATTTATATCTACAAGTTTCAAAAGATTAATCCTGTCCGGTTTTAGAAACCGGACAGGATTCCTACAACGCCATTCATTTATGTTTGGCGTTTTTTTTGTTCCCTTAAACCTGTTCGGTTTTAAAACCTAACAGGTTTAAATTAATACATTATTTGTACCTTTCCCCATTATTAATTAACCAATCATAAAATGAAAAAATTAAACCTATCTGCTTTGCTTTTAGTATTGGTATTTAGTCTTGTAACCTTAAATACGCAAGCCCAAAAATCCAAGAAAAACAAAAAAGCAGAAACCGAAACGCAAGATGCATTAAGCAAATTATCGTTAAACACGTTTAAGTTCCGTAGTATTGGCCCGGCGCTTACCTCGGGGCGTATAGCCGACTTGGCAGTAAATCCTGAAAACTCGAGTGAGTTTTATGTGGCTGCAGCAGCAGGTGGTGTATGGAAAACTACCAATGCAGGAATAACGTTTAATTCCGTTTTTGATAACGAAGGTTCTTATTCTATTGGATGTATCACCATGGATCCGACCAATCACAATGTGATTTGGGTCGGAACAGGCGAAAACAATAATCAACGCTCTGTTTCTTTTGGTGATGGCGTTTATAAATCGATAGATGGAGGCGAAACCTGGACGAATTTGGGTTTGAAATCATCAGAGCATATTGGAATGATTACTGTCGACCCGAATAATCCGGATGTGGTTTATGTTGCTGCATATGGTCCCGTATGGAGTTCAGGAGGTGAGCGCGGCATTTATAAAACTAACGATGGAGGTAAAACCTGGGAGCGTATTTTATTTGTTAGCGATTTTACCGGATTTAATGAAATACATCTAGATCCTCGCGATAGTAAGGTTTTGTATGCAACAGCACATCAGCGCATTCGAAAGCAATGGACTTATTTAGGTGGGGGTCCGGAATCGGGAATCTATAAATCGACCGATGCAGGAAAAACATGGAACACCATCAATAAAGGTCTTCCTACGGGCGATAAAGGCCGAATTGGTATGGCTATTTCGCCGGCAAATCCTGAAATTATCTATGCTGTTGTTGAAGCACAGGAAGGCAAGGGCGGTTTTTATAAAAGTACAAATCGGGGTGCTTCATGGCAAAAAATGAATAGTGTGTCCACGAGCGGAAATTATTATCAAGAAGTAGTTCCCGATCCATTAGATGAAAATAGAGTGTATCTGAACAATACGTTTACACAAGTTTCAACGGATGGCGGAAAAACTTTTGAATACAGAGGAGAGCGCAGCAAGCACTACGATAACCATGCCTTGTGGATTGATCCGAAAAATACCTTGCATCATATTGAAGGAACCGATGGCGGCGTTTATGAAACTTTTGACCGTGGTGAAACATGGCGCTTCTTTCCAAACTTACCCGTAACACAGTTTTATAAAGTTACGGTAGATAATGCCTATCCATTTTATAATGTAGCAGGCGGAACCCAAGACAATTACAGTTTGGTTGGCCCATCGCAGAATTTATCAGAGCATGGTGTAAGTTCTTACGAATGGTTGGTTACCGTTACCGGTGATGGTTTTGAATCGGCTATCGATCCTGTCGATCCTAATATTGTGTATGCACAAGCTCAGTATGGCAGTCTAGCTCGTGTAGATAAGAAAAGTGGCGAATCGGTTAGGATTACGCCTAAACCCAGAAAAGGCGAAGCGCAATATAATTTCAATTGGGACGCGCCCTTGCTAATCAGTCCGCATAATCACAAAACACTTTATTTTGCTGCGAACAAATTGTTAAAAAGCATGGATAGAGGAGATTCTTGGGAAGTGATTTCTGATGATTTGGATCAAAATATCGATCGAAATAAATGGCCTTTAATGGGAAAATGGTGGCCAATGGATGCCGTTGCGAAAAACGGATCTACATCGCGCTATGGCGCAGTTGTTTCTTTGGATGAATCGCGTTTGCAAGAAGGTTTGATTTATGCAGGTAGCGACGATGGTCAGATAAGTATTACGGAAGATGGCGGAAAAAATTGGCGAAAAGTCAATCAGTTTCCCGGTGTTCCGGAAAATATCTATGTGTACGATTTGATTGTTTCTAAACATGATGTAAATACAGTTTATGCGGCTTTCAATAATCACAAAAGTGGAGACTTTAAGCCCTATGTTTTGAAAAGCAATGACAAAGGCAGAACCTGGGAAAACATTTCGGCTAATTTGCCTGAAAAGGGCGCTGTTTACGCTTTAGAACAAGATTTTGTAAAACCTGAAATTCTTTTTGCCGGTACAGAATACAGCGTATTTGTGAGTTTGGATGAAGGAAAAAATTGGAAAGAATTAGCTTCCGGATTACCCACTATCAATGTCCGCGATATGGCTATTCAAGAGCGCGAAAGCGATTTGGTTTTAGCCACTTTTGGTCGCGGATTTTATATTTTACCCAACTATAGTCCATTGCGCGAATTAAATAACGAAGTATTGGAAAAAGAAGCCTTTGTTTTTCCGATAAAAGAAGGTAAAATATATAAAACTTGGCGCCCGCTTGGTGGTTTAGGAAGTAAAGAAAAGGGTTTTCAAGGTGAATCTTTTTATACTTCTCCAAATCCCGAAGTCGGTGTAGAGTTTGTTACTTGGATCAAAAAGGGAGCAAGTAGTTTAAAAGCAGATCGACTGAAAAAGGAAAAAGAAGCTTTTAAAGCAGGCGAAAGGATTGCCTACCCCACTTTAGAAGCCTACAAAGCAGAAAAAGCGGAGCCGAATGCGTATCTTATTTATACCATTGAAGATGAGGAAGGGAATTTTATTCGTGAATTACGCGCACCTTTAAAAGCCGGCTTAAACAAAATATTGTGGGATATGGAATATCCTTCAGATGGAATTGTTAGCGAACGCGATGAAAATCAGAGCAAAGGACTTTCTTCTTCGGGTATTTTTGTGTTGCCCGGCAAATATCAAGTTCGACTGAGTAAAAATGAAAATGGAGTGCTATCTCAACTCACCAATGCAGAACCTTTTGAGCTAAAAGAATTAAATAACAGAACGATTCCGGCTGCAGATCGAGCTGAGCTTGTTTCTTTTAAGCGAAAAGCGCTTAAATTAAACAATGCCATCTCAGCGGTTTCGAACGAAGTAAAAGCCTTGAGCGAAAAGATTCCGTATTATAAGGCGGCTACTAAAGCATTGTCAAGTGATCAAGCAACAAAACTGTTTAAAGAAATCTTATTGCTTGAAAATGAGTTAGATGAAATTCAAGTAACGTTAAATGGGGACTCGGATTATTCGGCATTGGATTTAGATGAAATGTTAAGTTTGAGAAGGCGTGCCAGCAGCGCGATTCGGGATATTTATAATTCCACATCGAATATTCCGGGAGCGGCCAAAAGCAATTTCGAACTCGCTTCAGAGGAGTTTGTTCCGGTATTGAAAAAAACCAAAGAATTAAAGGAAAGTTTTGATAAAATGGATGATAAAATGGACGCTTTAAATGCGCCATATACGCCGGGACGAATCCTAGAATAAGCTGTTTATAGTTTAGATTTTGAAAAACGCCTTGCCTTGAAAAATCGCAAGGCGTTTTTCATTTTATATAAATTAATCGGATGATATATTTTTTATCTATTTATATCAGTTCTAATTATGCTTTATCTCTATAAAAATAGTATGCATACATAGGAGATTTGCTTATCTTTGTTACAATAAATAAAAACCTCTAAATCCTAAAAAAATGAGTAAAATTACCGTTGTTGGAGCAGGTAATGTTGGTGCTACAGTTGCCGATACCTTGGCTCAAAATGAAGTAGCTAACGAGATTGTTATCATCGATATTAAAGAGAATTTTGCAGAAGGCAAGGCTCTTGATATGTGGGAAACTTCTCCTATTCGTTTATCAGATTCAAGAGTTATTGGATCAACAAATGATTATACAAAAACTGCAAATTCGGATGTCGTTGTAATTACTTCAGGTATGCCTCGTAAACCTGGTATGAGTAGAGATGACTTAATTTCTACCAACGCAAAAATTGTTAAAGCTGTAACTGATAATGTGGTTAAACATTCTCCAGATGCCATTATTATTGTAGTGGCTAATCCTCTTGATGTAATGACTTACGCCGCTTTCTTAGCGTCTAAAAAATCAAGAAATAAAGTATTTGGTATGGCCGGTATCTTAGATACTGCACGTTATCGTTCTTTCCTTGCCGAAGAATTAAATGTATCGCCTAAAGATATTCAAGCCTTATTGATGGGTGGACACGGTGATACAATGGTTCCATTACCACGTTATACAACTGTCGCCGGTATTCCTGTAACTCAAATGATTGATGCTGATAAATTAGATGCTATAGTAGAAAGAACTAAAAAAGGCGGTGGAGAAATCGTTAAACTTTTAGGTACTTCTGCTTGGTATGCACCTGGACAAGCTGCTGCTCAAATGTGCGAAGCCATAATCAAAGATCAAAAACGTATTTTCCCTGTTTGCGTTATGCTTGACGGAGAATACGGACAAAGTAATGTAGCGCTTGGCGTTCCTGTTAAACTTGGAAAAAATGGAATTGAGCAAATTATTGAAGTTGAACTCGATAAAGACGAACAAGCTTTGTTAGATAATTCTTCTACTGCTGTAAAAGAAGTAATGAAAGCTTTAGACGATATGAAATTATTCTAAATACATTTCGATTAAATTTAAAAGCCCTTTGTCTTTGATGGAGGGCTTTTTTTCTGCGCCATATTTCTCTTCTGTTTTTAGAGTGAATATGCATATCAATTGAAGTTGTAAATTCAAGAGATTGTTTTTGATTTAATTGGTGGATTTTAGTGTTTTTGTGCCTTGGTGGCAAGAATTATAGGCCACCAAAACACCAATGCACAAAATTCCACCAAAACCAATAATTGGATAATTTCAACAAATTATTAGAGTTTACTCATCAGCATTTCTTTATTTTTTTTATTTTAGAATGAGTTGATAAATATGTATAATGCTAAATGATAATATGTTAAGATTTCTCACTTCGTTCGAAATGACGGTTTGCACCCGTTTTGGAAATGCCTAACTAATTCATTCAAAAGTTCCACAAAGTAGCGCACAATATAAAAAAGTTTGATTAAACATTATTATCATCCAATGAGAGTCGATTTTATGTGAAATTAAACATTAGGATTTTTAAGGCCTCTTCCGCTTTATTTTCTTCGATATACTGATGTGCTATTTTATGTTTCTCCGCTATAAACGCCATTTTATCTGATTGGAGTTTTTTAAATTGAACATAAAAAGTCTGCTCCTTTACAAATGCTTCAACCTCTCGCAATTCCGGTAGTTTATCCATTCCGCCTAAAATACCCAAATCGTTTCCGGTCAAAATTTTACTCGATTTTATTTCCAGAGGGAGGCTGTCAACGCCAATTCCATGTTCTCCTTGTGGTTTTTCAATCGTGAATAGAGCATCGCCTTTTGCCCGAATATAATAATTGCGCCCCATTCGTCCGACTAAATCTATTTTATCGAGACTGATTTTTCCATTATCGTCGAATATTTCTTTTTGATAGTGAAGCTTAATAATTTCGCAAATGACGAGATTACCTGCGGCGCCACCGGTACCCGTTTCGATAATATTTATCACTTTGCACTCCAATTGAACCGGCGATTCTTTAACGCGATAGGGTTTTATTAAATCGGAAGCTAAGGCAGTAAATCCTGCCTTTTCAAATTCGTTAATCCCTTTATGGTATTCCGTACTTGCAAGATTAACTTGTTGAATCATTGGATAATTAACGATATTAATAACCACTTCAGGCACCATTTTTACATTTTCGAGTGTGTTTTTGCTGGTGCTATCCTTGCCTCTCAGCGATGGTGAAAAAATAAGAATAGGTGGATTTGCTCCAAAAACATTAAAAAAACTAAAAGGAGAAAGGTTTGGTTTTCCGTCTTTATCAATGGTACTGGCAAATGCTATTGGGCGAGGGGCTATGGCATCCAATAGAAGACCAAAGAGTTCAGGAATCGATTTCGTATTTGGCTCAAAAGAGATCATAAGTCTATTTTTTTGCGGGTAATATTTTGGTTGCGCACTCGCCAAAACCAATACGAAGTCCATTTTTTTTGGCATATCCCTTAAATACAACAGTATCCTTATCTTCTAAAAATCGGCGAATGCTTCCATCCTCAAATTTTAAGGGTTTTGTTCCTTTCCAGCTAAGTTCGAGCAAAGAGCCGTAAGAATCAGGTGTTGGACCGCTTATGGTTCCCGAACCATACATATCACCAACCTTGATATTACATCCGTTTATTGTTTGATGCGCAAGCTGTTGATTCATATTCCAATACATATACTTGAAGTTCGATGTGCAAACTTTATGCGCCTTTTTGTGCTCCGGTTGAATATAAACATCAAGTTGAATATCGTAATTTTTATCGCCTTGTGTTTTTAGGTAAGGCAGCACTTCCGGTTCTTGATTTGGACCTTTTGTTTTAAATGGCTCCAAGGCTTCCAGCGTAACTATCCATGGAGAAACAACCGATCCAAAGCTTTTGCTTAAGAAAGGGCCTAAAGGTACATATTCCCATCTTTGTATATCTCTGGCAGATAAATCATTAAATAAAACAAGTCCGAAAATATAATCGTCTGCTTCATCAACGGAAACTGCGTCGCCCAAAGCATTTTCTTTTCCGGTGATAAATGCCATTTCCAATTCAAAATCCAATAATCGAGACTCGGAGAAAATAGGATTTTCCTGATCATCGGGTTTTAATTGTCCCATTGGTCGATGAACCGGAGTCCCTGAGACTATAATCGAGGAACTTCGTCCGTGATAACCAACAGGTAGATGACGCCAGTTTGGCATTAATGCATTTTTGGGGTCTCGAAACATTGTACCAACATTGGTTGCGTGTTCTATACTCGAATAAAAATCGGTATAATCGCCAACTTTAACGGGCAGGAGAACAGTCAGGTTTTGTAGTGGAATGATGCAGCTTTCTCGGTGAATCTTGTTATCTCTCAACTCGGAATTTGATTGTTCAAAGAGTTCGAATAATCGCCATCGAAACGCGGACCAAAATTCTTTACCCCTAGCAATAAAATTGTTCAAACTATCTGAAGCAAACAATTCTTTTGAAACCCCGTTTATGTTCGAAAAATATCCTTTTTCAAACAAATCAAGCAAATCAATAGCGTAATCGCCTATTCTTGTAGCTATTCTGATTCCTTTTTCGGATTTAATAATTCCATAAGGAAGATTTTGAATCGGAAAATCGCTGTCGGCCGAAACGGTTAACCAGCTTGAATAGGAAATATCATGTGTTTTATTCATGTAATCGTATTTTTAAATGAATGCAATTTAACTCAAGTTAAAATTATAATGTACCTCTACGTTCTTGTTCCAATTCAATGGCTTCGAAAAGCGCTTTAAAATTTCCTTTTCCAAAGGATTTTGCTCCTTTTCTTTGAATTATCTCATAAAAAAAAGTGGGGCGATCTTGAACGGGTTTCGTAAAAATCTGTAATAAATAACCCTCATCATCCCGATCTACCAATACGCCTAACTCTTTTAAAGTAAGCAATTCTTCATCAATTGAGCCTACTCTTTTTAGTACAGTATCGTAATAAATATCCGGAATGCTTAAAAACTCAACACCGCGTTGCTTTAGCTCAGAAACTGTTTTTATAATATCATCCGTTGCCATGGCAATATGCTGAACGCCGGGACCATTATAAAAATCTAAAAATTCCTCAATTTGCGATTTCTTTTTTCCTTCGGCGGGTTCATTTATGGGGAATTTAATTCGTCCATTGTTATTTGACATTACCTTACTCATCAATGCCGTATATTCGGTTGAAATGTCCTTATCATCAAAGGAAACAATTTGCGTAAACCCCATCGTATTCTCATAAAATTTGGCCCACACATTCATGTCATTCCATCCCACATTTCCTACCATATGATCGATATATTTTAGTCCGGTATCTTCTTTTTTAAAATTGGGATTCCATTTTTTGAAACCGGGTAAGAAAACGCCATTATAATGCTTTCTTTCAACGAATAAATGGACGGTTTCGCCATACGTATATATTCCGGAGGTTATTACTTCACCATTTTCATCCTTTTGCACAACGGGTTCAGAAAAAGATTTGGCCCCTCGAAGCATCGTTTCTTTGTAGGCACTACGGGCATCATCCACCCATAAGGCAACAAATTTAACACCATCGCCATGTAATTTTTGATGCTCCGCTATTTTTGAATCAGCTATTAAAGACGAAGTTAAAACCAGTACAATTTTTCCTTGCTTAAGCACATAGGAGCTTCGGTCTTTTAGTCCGGTTTCGAGTCCGGCATAAGCAAATGGTTGAAATCCAAACGCATTGATATAATAATGAGCAGATTGCAGGGCATTACCTACGTAAAACTCAACATAGTCAGTTCCATTAATGGGTAAAAAATCTTGTTTTGAATGCATATTTAATTTTTTTTGTTTTTAATCTTTTAGTCAATCCATGATTTATAATAAGCCGGATCTTCTATTTCTAAGGCCTGTTTGGTAATTTTTAGCGGATTAAATGTATCCAACATAAAAGCCAATTCTTGGGTTTCTTTTTTTCCTATGCTTTTTTCGACAGCTCCCGGATGAGGTCCGTGAGGAATGCCCGTAGGATGTAAGGTAATCTGCCCTTTTTCAACGTGTTTTCGGCTCATAAAGTCGCCATCGATATAATAAAGCACCTCGTCAGAATCTACATTGCTGTGGTTATAAGGAGCTGGAATTGATTGCGGATGATAATCATACATACGAGGGACAAAAGCACAAGTAACAAAGTTTTTTCCATCGAAAGTTTGATGAATAGGCGGTGGCATATGCAATCTTCCTGTAATGGGCTCGAAATCATGAATGGAAAAAGCAAAAGGATAATGATAGCCATCCCATCCTACCAGATCGAAAGGATGCGAAGCATAATGATAGGGAAATAGTTCATCATCGCGTTTAATCATTACCAAAAAATCACCTTCCTCATCATACGTAATTAATTTTTCGGGGCCGCGAATATCTCTTTCGCAGAAAGGAGCATCCTCACTTAATTGGCCGGAACTATTGACATAGCGTTTTGGAAACCTAAAAGGGCCGAAGGACTCAACGATTAGCAAACGATTCTGATTGTTTGCAAATTCAAACTTGTATATCACTCCTCTTGGAATTATTAAATGATCGCCATTAGAAAAGGGAAGCGTTCCGTACATGGTATGAAGAATTCCACTTCCTTGGTGAACAAAAATCAATTCAGAAGCCTGAGCATTTTTAAAAAAATATTTGGTCATTGATTTGGTAGGAGCTGCTAAACTCATATACACATCGTTATTAACCAAAACAGCTACGCGACTTTTTAGATAATCACTTTCCGGTTTAACACTAAATCCCTGAAAACTTCTGTGCTGCATATTTTTATTTATGGCGATTTCCGGAGCAACCGAAATTGAGTTGTCGATTTTAAGCACACGCGTTGGTGGATAATGGTGATAAACCAAAGAGTAATCTGCCGAAAAACCCTCGGTAGAAACCAGCTCTTCTGCATACAATTCTCCATTCGATTTGCGAAATTGGATATGTCTTTTTTCTGGTATTTTCCCCATTTTTCGATAATGTGGCATAAGCTTTATCTTTTTTTATTTGAATATTCTTTAATTCTCTATTGGCATTTCTTTTTTAATTTTCAATCGAAACATGCGAATTCATTTCCAATAGATTAAGACCGTCGTCGATGAGTTTACTAAGCGCTTTTTGTTTTTTTAATCTCGATAAGTTTCTAACAATGGATGAATACACAGCATTATTAGGATCAAGAATTTCTAACAATTCAAGTTGAATAAGCCATTCGCTCGGATATTTGGTTTCCACTTCTTTCCAAATGGCATTTAACTCGCTTTCGTTACTATTCCCTTCTCTAACCTTTCGAACAAGGGCATACATTTGATGCAGATTTTGCGCTTTTGTGGTATGTTCAATTTGGATGGTTTTATCTTTAAATTTAGGAAATCGAAAACCATAAGCTTCTGCATCTGCAGCTCCCGAATAGGCAGAAACAATTTTATAACCCACGGCCATATCGTAGAAGCCCCAGTCAGGCTGAAATAATACTTGGTTCTGAAAAGTGACTAAACAATCAGAAAATGTGAGCAGGATTATTTTTCCTTTTTCTCGTACAATTTTTTGCAATACTCCGTTGACAAGTATACCCGATTCAAATTCTAAACTTGTTCTTTTTCCTTCGACGATTTCTGATTTAATTAGCTCTTGTTGATTAAAATCTTCTAGTGGTTTCGATTCGTTTTTAAGTAAACCGCAAGGCGATCCAAATCCTTCTTTATGTCTTTCAACCGAATGTCCGGCTATTTCCTTGTTATTAACACATAAATTTGTTTTACCCGTTGACTTGATATAAGCCGGCGTTTGCTTATAATCAATCACTTCGGTAAAAATACCACTTATTTGCAAGCCCGAACTGTAAACCAGTGTGGCTACATTTTCTGATCGGATAGCTTGTTTAACGCCGTAGAGGCCTCCTCTTTTATAAGCCAAAGATTGTGAAAATTCATCCAGAACATCGTCGAGCGTTTTAAAATCTGGCGTGACAAAAAGTTGAGGTTGTTGACGAGTAATATCAAAACTATAATCTGCAGTTTTTACGCTATAAGGATATCTTTTTACGTTGCTCTTTAGGCAATTAACACTTTCGTCGATAGAAGACAATAAACCGGCGCCATATATTTTGGGGTTCTTTAGATCTCCAATTAAACCATATTCAACCGTCCACCAATGCAGGTTTCTTAATCGATTCATTTCTGAAGGTTCTTCAAATTTTCGCTCTAAATTTTCAATTTCCTTTTCTGCTTTGTTTATGCTGTTTGCAGAAGAATAAGGATTCGCTTTTAAAATGGACAGTAAACGGATAGCTTCAAAAAGTTGATGATCCAGGGCTGAAGAAAAAGCTTTTGAACCTATAAAACCAATGTTTTTTAAGTAGTTGGCATATTCAGGATCTGCAATTATGGGCGCGTGTCCCGCTGCTTCGTGAATGATGTCCGGCGCAGGAGAATAGCCTATCTGATCCATCGGACGTATATCGGCTGCAATTACCAAAACATTATAAGCCTGAAATTCCATAAATGCGGATGGCGGTATAAACCCATCAACGGCCACAGCGGCCCAACCAATTTCACGTAGTATTCTGTTCATTCCATACATATGCGGAATAGTATCAATACCAATTCCGGTTTGCTTTAAGCCTTTTATATAGGAACCATAAGCCACCTTGGGCAGGTAATGGGAGTTTTGCCTCATTACATAACGCCAAATGGCTTGATCTTGAGCTGTATATTTGGTATAAGGTTGCTCAATAATCAAATCCATTAAATGTCGTGGTAATTTTTTCAAAACTTCATTTGTTTCCATAAGTGATTTATTATTAATAAAACGGGCTTGTAGCGCTTTTCATAAGTAGTTTATTAAAATAAAATGCAATTGTAAAACAGCTAATTTATATCCAATCTAAATAAAGAAAGGATAAAAATACAGTTATTTTTTGAATAGAAGCAATTAATAGTGAGGATATTTAGGCTGATATAAGGAATGTTTATTTATTTAATCGACCTTATCTTTTTGTTTTGAAATACTTTATCTTTGTTATTGAGTGGACGGTTTTGATTGAAATGAATAATAAGCACAAGCTTGCCTTTTTTTAATCAATTTGAGGGAAAATGAAAAAAATAGTCGTTTTAAGTGGTGCCGGAATGAGCGCAGAAAGCGGGATATCTACTTTTCGTGATGCCAATGGTTTATGGAAAAATCATCGCATAGAAGAGGTGGCAAGTCCCATTGCCTGGCGCAACAATATGGAATTGGTACTCGAATTCTACAATATTCGACGAAAACAACTTTTTGAAGTAGAACCCAATGCCGGTCATAAAGCGTTGGTGGAGCTGGAAAAGTATTTTGATGTTGAAATCGTTACTCAAAATGTGGATGATTTGCACGAAAGGGCAGGCTCATCCAAAGTATTGCATTTGCATGGGGAGTTGAAAAAGGCGAGGAGCACGGTGGATGAAAATCTGGTAGTGGAACTCAAACACTGGGAATTGAAAAAAGGAGATACTTGTCCAAAAGGCTCTCAACTAAGACCTCATATTGTTTGGTTTGGCGAATCTGTCAACAATATTCCAATTGCAGCCAAGACTGTTCGGCAAGCCGATTTGTTAATTATTGTTGGCACTTCTTTGTTGGTATATCCGGCTGCGAGTTTGATTGATTATGTGACTGCTGAAGTGCCCGTTTATTATATCGATCCGAATGCTGAAAAGCTCTCTTATCGCTCCAATTTGATAACAATTGCCGAAAAAGCAGGTCTTGGTTTACCTAAACTTGTTGCACAATTAATTAAAGCGCATTGATAATGAAAACAATTCAAGTATATATTCTAACAGGTGCGCAAGGCGAAGGCAAAACAAAGCGTTGTCTCGAATTGGTCAAGCTGCTCAAAGAAAGCGGCAAAAATGTTGGCGGCATTCTTGCTCCGGGCTTTTGGGAAATTAATACGCGTTCGGCTTTCGAATTAGTAGATCTATCCACCAATAAAAAAATTCCTTTTGCACAAAGAGATTGCTGGAAAAATTGGATCAAATTAAAGGGTTTTTATTTTAATCCGTTGGCTATCGAAAAAGGAAAAGCAATTTTAAGCTTAGCGGTTAAACAGAATGATTGGATTGTTTTAGACGAAATTGGGAAGTTGGACATGGAGGGGCATTTATGGGGACCAATTTTTGAAGAATTAATTCAAATTCCCAATAAAAAGTGGATATTATGTGTTCGGAATTCTTTTGTAGATGATGTAATTCGACATTGGCACCTGGATAATGTTAAAGTGCTAAAAGTTACTGAGCCCTTTCTTGTAGAATAGCAAATAGTCCGTATTGCAAGTTATTTTTTGTTGATAATTTTCTGTACTTTTGCAGCACTTATTTAGAATGAGTATAAATGACGAAAAAGACAAAAACACAGACAAACGACTATAAATCAGAAGTTCTAAACGATTATTTTATTGCCAATCTAAGTAGGCAGCTAAGCTTACTGGGTCGCCGAGAAGTGCTTACCGGAAAAGCCAAATTCGGCATCTTTGGAGACGGAAAGGAAATTCCTCAATTAGCCATGGCTAAGGTATTTCAAAAGGGAGATTGGCGCTCGGGCTATTACCGCGATCAAACTTTTATGTTGGCCGCAGGAATGATGGAAGCCGAAGAGTTTTTTGCGCAATTGTATGGCGATACTAATCTTGAAAATAGCCCATCAAATGGAGGCCGATTGATGAATAATCACTTTGCCACACGAAGTCTCGATGCCAACGGAAATTGGAAAAACCTGATGGAACAGAAGAATTCCAGTGCCGATATTTCACCAACAGCAGGACAGATGCCTCGTTTATTGGGCTTGGCATTAACTTCCAAATTATTCAAACAAAATAAGGATTTGCAGAAGCATACGCATTTTTCAAACAAGGGAAATGAAGTGGCTTTTGGAACAATTGGTGATTCTTCGACTTCTGAAGGGCATTTTTGGGAAACAATCAATGCTGCCGGCGTTATGCAAGTTCCCTTAGCTATTTCGGTTTGGGACGATGGTTGGGGAATTTCAGTTCCAAATAAATACCAAACTACAAAACAAAGTATTTCGGAAGTTTTAAGTGGTTTTGAAAACAATGCTAAAGGAAAAGGGTTTAAAATATTAAAAGCGAAAGCGTGGGATTATGCGCGTTTGGTCGAAATCTACAAAGAAGGAATTGCCCATTGTCGTAAAGAACATAATCCTGTATTATTTCATATTACAGAAGTTACGCAGCCTCAAGGGCATTCTACTTCAGGTTCGCACGAACGCTATAAATCGGAGGAGCGTTTGCAATGGGAAAATGATTTTGATGGAATTTCGCGTTTGCGAACGTGGATATTGGATCAGAATCTGGCTAGTGCTGAAGAACTTGATGAAATCGAGATCAAAGCAAAAAACCGAGCCAAAGAGGCAAAAAAAACAGCATACAAAGCCTATCTAAATCCAATTATAAAGGAACGTGATGCTTTTTTGGAGGTTGCTAATATTGCAACTTGTCATTGTAGTAAAACGCCTCAGATCGATAAAATTAAAAAAGACCTCGCCATATTGGGCGAGCCTTTACGGAAAGATATTATCTCCTCTGCACGAAAAATTTTACGTTTGGTCTGCGATAAGTGCAGTGATCCTGCACATTCGCTAAAAGCAAACATTAGACTTTGGCTCGAAAAGCAGATGGCAGAAAATGCGCAGCGTTACAATTCGTTTTTATACAGTCAGACAAGCGATGCCGCTACATTGATAAAAGAAATTCCGGCTCTGTATGAGCAGGACTCTAAATGGGTTCCCGGGCGTGAAATCTTACGCGATAATTGGGACTATATTTATCAAAACAATCCGTTGGTCGTTGCTTTTGGCGAAGATGTTGGTAAAATTGGAGGTGTAAATCAAACTTATGAAGGCTTGCAAGAAAAATATGGCGAACATCGTATTTTCGATACCGGAATTCGCGAAGCAACCATAATCGGTCAGGGTTTAGGCATGGCTGTTCGTGGTTTACGTCCGGTTGCGGAGATTCAGTATTTCGATTATTTACTATATGGTTTACAAGTGATGAGCGATGATATTGCAACTTTGCTCTATCGAACCAAAGGAGGACAAAAAGCGCCCATTATAATAAGTACGCGCGGGCACCGCTTAGAAGGTATCTGGCATTCAGGATCACCATTGAGTATGGTAATTAATTCGATACGGGGTATGCATGTGTGTGTCCCTCGAAATATGACGCAAGCTGCCGGTTTTTACAATACTTTATTGGCCGCTGACGAGCCGGCTTTGGTTATAGAGCCTTTAAATGGCTACCGCTTAAAAGAAAAATTACCGACGAATTTAGGCGAATTTAGAGTGGCCTTGGGCAAGCCTGAGGTCTTAAAAGAAGGCAAAGATATTACTTTGGTAACCTATGGTTCTTGCGTCCGAATTGCCGAAGATGCGGTTGAGCAATTGGCATTGTATGGCATTGATGTTGAATTGATTGATGTTCAGACTTTATTGCCTTTTGATACTTCAGGCCTCATTGGTCGCTCATTAAATAAGACGAATAAAGTGCTCTTTTTTGATGAAGATGTTCCGGGCGGTGCTACTGCCTTTATGATGCAAAAAGTGTTGGAAGAACAAAAAGGCTATTTTTCTTTGGATGCGGAACCCAGAACGCTAACGGCTAAAGATCACCGTGCCGCATATAGCACGGATGGCGATTACTTTTCAAACCCCAATGCGGAAGATGTTTTTGAATCCATTTACAATATGATGAACGAAGTAAATCCGCAACGCTTTCCTAAGATTTTCTAAAATGAAGATTGAAAATTAATTTATCTTTGAGCAACTTTGTGTTTTCTTTGTGTATCACTGTGGAATAGCTTTTTCACAAAGGAACTCACCCAAAGGGATGACGTTGACAAAAGGTGACACAAAGCATAATTACTAAAAAGTTTAATCATATGCGTCGCGTATTTTCATAGTGTCTCCGTGCCTTGGATGTGAAAAATTACAAAGTAAAAAGCTATGCTACAAGTTTTTTTATATCGTTTAGTAAGTAAATCTGATTTTGATGCTTTTTATCAAGATATCAAGCTAAAATTGCCTAAAGCATTGCTTTCAAAAATTGAAAATTTTAAATATTCGGCTGATAAACAGCGAAGTTTAATCGGGCATTTAATCGTGCGTTGGTTTTATGCTAAAGAACTTAAAACTGATCCCTTTCGTCTAGAATTTGATTATAACGAACACGAAAAACCCTTTTTAAAAAGCTATCCCAAAGCGCATTTCAATATTTCGCATTCCGGTGATTTTGTGCTTGTGGCTTTTTCTGATTGCCAAGTTGGTGTTGATATTGAGAAGAATAAGGGCAATCGCCTAAAAGTGGCCAAACGTTTTTTTACGCAAGAAGAATTAGATGATTTATTTGCCATTTCAGCAGAAAAACAGCAGATCGATTATTTCTATCAACTTTGGACACTTAAAGAAAGCTATATGAAAGCCATAGGCAAGGGCATTAGCATGTCGTTAAATTCGTTCTCCTTTAAAAAATATTATACCGATTTTCGACTTCGTTATTCTAAGGAAGATATGGGATTTCAATTTACAGCTTATACGCCTCATCCTGAATACGCATGTGCACTTTGCAGTAAGTATATTTCAAAGCCTAAGCTGGAGGAATTGAGTATTTCTACATTGGCGGATTTGTTTTAAATAGTTGTTTGAAAGGAAATTTTCGCCATTCTGTCAGTTTTAAGTTAAAATATGTCCGAAACAGATACAAATCAATTAAATATTTAGCCGTAATTTTATCTGGCATAATTTTCGAGCAGCAAGCAGATAGAAAAAAATTAAAATATCAATATAATGAGTGATTCAGTTGAACAAGTAAAAAGCCTTATTATTGGCTCAGGTCCCGCGGGTTATACCGCAGCTATTTATGCAGCAAGAGCAGATTTGCATCCCGTGATGTATCAAGGCATGCAGCCTGGCGGACAGTTAACCATAACTACAGAAGTTGATAATTTCCCCGGTTATCCTGATGGTGCAGAAGGGCCTAAAATGATGGAAGACATGCAGCGTCAAGCCAAGCGTTTTGGTACTGATGTACGTTGGGGAGAAATTACAGAAGTCGATTTTTCTCAGCGTCCGTTTACCTGCAAAGCAGATGATGGAAAAACAATCGTTGCTGAAACCGTAATTATTGCTACAGGTGCTTCGGCTATGTGGTTAGGTCTTGAATCAGAAAAAGAGTACAATGGAGGTGGTGTTTCTGCTTGTGCTACATGCGATGGTTTCTTTTATAAAGGACTCGATGTTGCTGTTGTAGGAGGAGGAGATACGGCTTGCGAAGAAGCTTCTTATTTGGCCAATATGGTAAATAAAGTGTATATGATTGTTCGTCGTGATGAATTGCGTGCTTCCAAAGCTATGCAACACCGTGTTATGAATAATCCTAAAATAGAAATTTTGTGGAATCACAATACCAAAGAGATTATTGGAACAAAAACCGGTTTTAATAAAGCGGTGAATGGTGCTATTTTGCTGAATAATAAAACAGGAGAAGAAAAAACGATTAATATTTCAGGCTTTTTTGTAGCTATTGGACATAAGCCTAACAGTAGCTTGTTTAAAGGTCAATTAGATTTAGATGAAGCCGGCTATGTTAAAACCGTTCCCGGAAGCACAAAAACAAATGTTCCCGGTGTTTTTGCAGCCGGTGATATTCAGGATACCGTTTATCGTCAGGCTATTACAGCTGCTGGTTCGGGTTGTATGGCCGCTATTGAATCAGAACGCTTTATTGGCGAGAACGAATAAGAGGAGAGGTCCATATATATCACTTTAAAGCTGGAGAAATCCGGCTTTTTTTCTTATATTATTGATTAATTAACATTAGATTTTTTTTCGAGGGAATCAATTCTAGCATTGAATTCATTTAACTTATTAATAAGTTTGTCAGTATTGAGGGGAGGTGTTTTTACAGACGTGTTAAGAATAAACTTTTGTATTTCTTGAATTGAAATTAGAACAGTATGAATATAGTCAATATTCTGAAATGTTGTTATTAAAGCACCTCTAATTTCGTCAGGGTCTATGTAAGTTGCCTTATTGGCTAGTCTATTTGTTCCTTCTTGGATGCCTCTAAGTGCTTCTTGAACACTGGTAATTCCATCGATAGTTTCCTCTACTTTTTTCTTTATATCTTTCATTTTGAATTTGTTTTAGCTATCGCTAAGTTATGAAATTATCAAATTAAATCATCAAGCTATGTATAATAACTCATGATTTCATTATTAGTAGGATGTTTTAAAGTTTTCGTATGTTTTATAGATAATAAAGGCTGGAGTAATCCGGCTTTTTTTTTCTCATTTACAAGATGCCTTTGAGTTTCTTTGTGAAACCCTTGGTGTGCCTTAGTGGTAAAAAAAGATTAAACACAAAGTAACGCAAAGAAAATTTGTTTTATTCTGCCAAATCAAATTGATCAATCAAATAAATTAAACTTGCCATTGCTGCACTTCCCAATTGCATTTCTCTAAAATTAATTTTATCGAAACTATCGTTAGGACTATGATGCATATCAAAATAACGTTGCCAATCCGAACGATAACCCGAAAGCGTAACTTCTAATTCCTTTAATGGACCAATATCTACTCCGCCGCCACCTGCATTTATAAACTGTATTCCATAAGGTTCTAATAAAGGCTGAAATGCTTTGATTTTTTCCAGATTCATTTTGGAGGCATCGGTCGTAAATCCTCGTGGAGTAAATCCTCCGGCATCTGATTCTAAAGCAAAATAATTGCGGATGTCATTTTCTTTGGAATAGTTGGCATAGGCTTTTCCGCCCGACTGATACAATTCTTCATCCATATATAAAATTACGCGCAAACTTCTTTTGGTTTTTAGGCCTGCTTGTTTAAATAAGCGCAGTACTTCGGTGGATTGTAAACAGCCTACCCCGTCATCGTGGGCGCCTTGTGTATTGTGCCAAGCATCTAAATGTCCGCCAACAACAAGGTATTCGTTGGGTTTTTCACTCCCTTTTAAATCGGCAATGATATTGAAAGTATGGGTTACAATATCTTCCGCATCTACCTTGATATTTACTTTTAAATGCGGGTTTGTTTTTAATGCTTTGCTTAATCGTTCAGCATCATTTGTCGAAACAGCTATTGCAGGCATTTTTTCATCTTTAAAATGACAACTTCCGGTATGTGGAAAATCATCCAGGTTGCTGTTGACTGAGCGTGTGATTGAAGCAATAGCGCCCAATTCTCTAGCCACATCTGGTCCCCAAACGCGTTGATCAACAGCTTCGGAATAGGCTCGAAAAGTGTTGAAATAAGTGGAGTTCATGGGGCGATTATAAAAGACAATTTTGCCTTCAATTTTTTCTCGTCCAAGTGCTTTAACTTCTTCCAGACTCATTACTTCAATAATTTCTGCACTTACTCCTTTTTTAGGTGTTGATCCGGATGGACCTAAAGCATCGATATGCAAAGGGATTTTTTTTCCATCCAAAAGTAAGGTGGCCGAGGCCGAATGACAAATCCAAGCAGGAGAGGAGAACGCTTGCAAAAACACGGTGTCAGCACCCAAATCTTCGAGGTATTTCTTCATCAAATCAATCGCAACGAAGGAATTAGGCGTACCAATTAATCGCCCGGGGGCTTTCTCGCAAAGCAATCCAAGTTGATTATAGGCTTGTTTATTTGTTAAAGCATTATCGTATAAATTTTTTATAATCGCTTTATTATCATCTTGAGCTTTAAGGCTGCTTGGGAGTATAATACTCAATAAAAATAGGTAAAATAGGTTTTTTGACATGTAGGTTTGGTTTTAATTAGATGGCCTTAAAAGTAGGAAATCTTTTCGAATTATCTCTTGCTTATAAAACGAGTGAGGGTTTGACTTCGAGTCAAACCCTCACTATAAATAAGTAAGGGCTTGACTTTGAGTCAAGCCCTTACTCCTATAAAGATTACCACTTAAATAAAGGGAAATCTTTCATTAATTTATTCACGCGTTTTTTTACGCTTTCAATTACTTCTTCGCTTTCAACATTCGATATCACCTCGTCGATTAAATCAACGATGATAGGCATATGCTCTTCTTTTAAGCCACGAGTGGTGATAGCAGGAGTTCCAACGCGCAATCCGGAAGTTTGGAAAGGCGAGCGACTATCGAAGGGAACCATATTTTTGTTGACCGTAATATCCGCTTTTACTAAGGTGTTTTCTACTACTTTTCCTGTGATTTCAGGGAATTTAGAACGTAAATCGATCAACATTAAATGATTGTCAGTGCCATCCGAAATTACGTGATAGCCTTTTTCAATAAATGCATCTGCCATTGCTTCTGCATTTTTCTGAACCTGAAGGATATAAGTCATATAATTATCGGTCAAAGCTTCGCCAAAAGCAACGGCTTTAGCTGCAATAACATGTTCTAACGGACCCCCTTGAATACCGGGGAAAACTGCTGAATTTAAAAGTGCCGACATCATTTTGATTTCTCCTTTAGGTGTTTTTAAACCCCAAGGATTTTCAAAATCTTCGCCCATTAAAATCAAACCACCACGAGGGCCACGCAATGTTTTATGGGTAGTTGTTGTTACGATATGGCAATAGGGAATGGGATCATTCAAAAGTCCTTTAGCAATTAATCCGGAAGGATGAGAAATATCAGCAAAAAGAATAGCACCAATTTTATCGGCAATTTCACGCATGCGCTCATAATCCCAATCGCGCGAATAGGCCGATGCACCGGCAATAATTAACTTTGGTTTGCTTTCTAATGCACGGGCTTCCATCATCTCGTAATCAACTTCACCGGTTTCTTCTTTTACTTCGTAAGAAATGGCATTATAAAGAATTCCGGAAGAGTTAACTGCGCTTCCATGCGAAAGGTGTCCTCCATGCGAAAGATCAAGACCCATAAAAGTATCGCCCGGCTTTAAGCAAGCTAACATAACGGCCATATTTGCCTGTGCTCCGGAGTGTGGTTGCACATTGGCATAATCGCAAGCAAATAATTCTTTGGCGCGATCGATGGCAATTTGCTCGGTTTGGTCTACGATTTCACAACCACCGTAATATCTTTTTCCGGGATATCCTTCGGCATATTTGTTAGTTAAAACAGAACCCATTGCTTGCATAACTTCTTCACTAACAAAGTTTTCTGAAGCAATTAATTCGATGCCATTCATCTGGCGTTCTTTCTCTTTTGCAATAAGGTCAAATATTTTTTTATCTCTTAACATAATCGATAATTTTAGTATTTTTTTGGTGTATTTAATGATTTTGTTCGTAAAAAAAACTACGGACAAAAATAGGGATTCCCTGCCGATAAAGCAATCAATACCAAAGAATTCTGTGATTAAGATTTAATTCTTTCCGACAAGCAATTCGTACATATTATCTTCGTGTAAGTATTGATTGGCAATGTTTTTGACATCTTCACTACTTACTTTATGGATTTTGTTTAGGTATTGTTGATAATAATCTTCTGGTAAATTGTTTTCGAAAAGCGATTTTATTACTTCTCCTAAAGCAAATGGGCCGTTTAAAGCGCGAAGAAATGTGCCGGACATATAATTTTTAACCAAACTTAATTCTTCTTCTTTAACGCTTTCTGTTCTTAATCGCTTTAGCTCAAAGCGAATTTCGTCGAGTGCTTTTTGAGCCACATCAGCGCCGACTTCGCTACTTATCATAAAAGAACTGTCGTTCAATTGCGGATATATTCCGGCATAAATTCCGTAAGTATATCCTTTGTCTTCGCGGATATTACTCATCAATCGAGACCCGAAATAACCTCCAAATAAGGTAGTTACAACGCTGAGCGCAAAATAATCCGGATGATTTCTTTTGATGCTTCTGTTTCCCATTCGAATGGCCGATTGGAGCACATTTTCTTTTGGGATAAAATGTTTTAACTTGGGATTTGAATGCAATTCAACCGGAATAATTTCGATGGATTCTTCAGCGCCCCAATTCTCCTGACCAAAATAGTGATCAACTACACGCAAAGTTGTTTCCTTCACTTTTCCTGAGATAAAAATCCGACAGTTTTTTGCATTGTAATGTTTTTGGTGAAATGTTTTTAATATATCCGTTGTGATCGCATCGTAATCTTCAACAATAGCATAGGATCCATATGGGTGTTGTTCGCCAAAAAGGATGGCCGAAAATTGTTTTTGCGCAATGTGTTTAACTTTTTGATTGCGAACGATAAACTCTTGCCGTTCTTGCTCTCTTAATCGATTCAATTCGGCTTCTCCAAACAGTGGATTCTTGACTATATCGGCTACGAGCTGAAGTACCGAATCCAAGTGTTTATTTAAAGTAAAGATGTCGAGACAGGCGTTATCGCGATTTGGTTTTTTATGTACAAAAGCGCCAAAATCATCCAGTTTTAATGCAATTTCTGCAGCCGTATAGTTTTTGCTTCCTTCATCCAACATCTGACTCGTAAAGTAGGCTTCCAATGCTCGCGCCTGAAACCAAATGCCTGCTTTAAAAACCAATTGAATCTTTACAACATCTTGATTACCAGTGTTTATTGAATATACGGGTATTCCGTTAGTCAACTGCGACTGCTCGATTTTGGGTAAAGCAATTTCTGTTATTTTTTGTATTTGTGGAGCTGAGATTCTATTTAACGGCATCTTTTTTTTGGTTTGATCTGTAATATAAAGTGGAAGATTTTTCTGCGCAGAAAATAGTCTGTGCTATTTGACGTATTTCACCGGCACTTATTTTCGCGTAAATTTCTTTTTCGGTATTTACGGTATTCGCATCACCCAGACTTTCGGCGATAGCCAAATTAATGGCATTATTTAAAACATTGGTTTCGCTAAAAATGTGCGTTGCTTCCAATTTATTTTTTACTTTTTGCAGTTCGAAATCCGAAATCAATTCGTTTTTAATTAAATCGAGTTCTTGTTCCAATCTTTTGTCTGCTTCTTCTAAGCGAAAGCCATCGGCGGGTTTTCCGCTAAAAACAAAGAGCCCGGGATCAAACTCGCCGCTGATATAAGCATCCAATTCTGAAAAAACGCCTTCTTCTTTGATTAGTTTTCTGTAGAGTCTTGATGAATTTCCGTTGGATAAAATATCCGAAAGCAAGTCGGCTACATAATAATCTTTTGTTCCGCGAGCCGCCATGGGATACACTTTATACAGCGAATCGATGGGAACATCGCGAAAAACTTCTTTGAATCGCGCGTCTTTTTGTTCTGGCTCTTGAATAAAATGATCGTTAACCGGCTTTCCGGCCGGAATATCACCAAACCATTTCTCTGTCAATTTTAGGATTTCATCAGCCTCTACATTTCCGGCAACTACTAAAACAGCATTGTTTGGATTGTAATATTTTTTGTAGAAGGCTTTTACATCCTCCATTTTTGCATCTTCGATATGTTTAATCTCTTTTCCAATCGTATTCCATTGGTAAGGGTGAAACTTATAGGCCAGCGGTTTTAATAATAACCAAACATCGCCGTAAGGCTGATTAAGGTAAGACTGTTTAAATTCTTCGATAACCACCTGGCGTTGTACATCCAAACTTTTTGTAGAAAATCCCAAATTCAACATACGGTCGGATTCTAACCAAAAGGCGGTCTCGATATTTTCTTTCGGAAGCGTGATATAATAGTTTGTGATATCGTTGTTGGTAAACGCGTTGTTTTCGCCGCCTGCTTTTTCCAGAGGCTGATCAAAACTCGGGATATTTTCAGAGCCTCCAAACATTAAATGTTCGAATAAATGAGCAAATCCGGTTTTATCGGGCGATTCGTTTCTTGAGCCTACTTTATACAATACATTAACAGCAACAATGGGTGTTGATTCGTCTTTATGAAAAAGTAAAGTTAAGCCATTGTTAAGCGTGAATTTTTTAAAATGGATCATTCGTGTTTTTTAGTTTTAGCGGTATAATTTCGCCATAAATTCTTCTTCATCAATAAGAAAACGCTTGTGAATGCCTTGTCCTATCATCCCTTCCTTATCGAAAGCTTCTACATTAAAAGTCAGTTTTGAACGGTCAATTTCGATAAGTTCTGCAATACAAAGAACCGCTTCGCCTAATGGCGTTGCTTTAATGTGTTTTACATTGACTTCCGTGCCAACACTGTTTTGGCCTTTCTCTAAATACGCTGAAATACACATCATGGCTGTTTTTTCCATCAAGGCAATCATCGCTGGTGTTGCAAAAACGTCCAAGCTACCGGAACCGTATTGCGAAGCGGTATCTTTTGGGCTAACAATAATTTCGAATTCGGCTTTTAAGCCAATTTGAAGTTTCATCTTTTTTTCTGCAAAAGTAGTGGATTTTTAGATTAGGGCTTCACTTTTTTAACTTCCAAAATATCCATCTCCACAACCAATGAATAGCCAATTTGCTCGATACGGATCAGTACTTTTTTCTTTCCGTCGCTGTCGTGAATCACTTCGCCGGCATAGCCGACCAGCGCTCCCGATTCAATCACAATTTTTTCGCCTTTTTGGAAGTGATGACTGCTAAAATGGAAAGATTCTTTAGAGCTTACGATTTTTCGCATCGCGTCGATTTGCCATTCCGGAATTATTGCGGCCTTGCCTTCGAAAGTGACATAACGCACCACATTAAATGTGTTGAGCACATCGTAATATTCTTTTTCGCTCGATTTGACAAAAACGTAAGAGTTAATATACGGTACCTCGACCCATTTTTTCCGATCACTCCATTTTCTCAATTTTCGTTCCAGGGGTAAAAAAGCTTCAAAACCTTGCTCAATAAAGCTTTCGTATACTGCTTTTTCAGCTCTCGACCGTACATATACAGCGTACCAATTGTATGTTATTGTATATCCCAATTTATTATTGCGTTTTTATAAGATAGAAATTGTTTTTAAAAGGGGGTGATAATCCCCTTTTAGGCCAATGCTTTTTGCGTTTCGAATGTCGTGAACCATTTCGATACTTTGTCTGGCCTCTTCAATTCGAAATCCTTTTTCGTTAAGAATATCCTGATAACTAAGTGTATGTAGATCAGAAAAGCCTCCGCTAAATTCAAATTCTTCGCCTTCCATGAGTATGGAACGGTAGGTGTTTTGACCCTGTTCTTTTCGCTCTTTCGGAATATCATTTCCGTCGATGCTTAAAAACCAACGCACACGCGCCTGCTCTAATTCGAGATATCCGGCAGCTTTATGGCTTTGTAAAAGATGAACATCACTCTTTTTAACTTTTCCGAAAACAAAAGAGAGCATATCAAAAAGGTGAACACCAATATTTGTGGTAATTCCTCCGGATTTTGAAACATCGCCTTTCCAACTGATATCGTACCACTTTCCTCGCGCAGTGATATAACTTAAATCGATATCGTAAATTTTATCTTTCGCTCCCTTTTCGATATTCTTTTTTAAGGCGATTACCGAAGGATGCAAGCGCAATTGTAAGATCGTGTAAATATTTTTCTGCGATTCTTTCTCGATGATTTGAAGGGCATCAACATTCCAAGGATTTAATACAATGGGTTTTTCGCAAATGGCATGCGCATTGTTTCTTAGGGCCAGGCGAATATGCGAATCGTGTAAATAGTTTGGCGTGCAGATACTTACATAATCTACTTCTTGCCCTTGATTGAGTCGGCGCAGTTTGTCTAAATGCCGATCGAATCTTTCCGGTTCCGTAAAAAAACTGGCTTCCGGAAAATAGCGATCAATAATGCCTACGCTGTCAAATTTATCTAAGGCAGCCACCAAATGATTATTGGTTTCTTGAATAGCCGCCATGTGACGAGGTGCTATATAACCGGCTGCTCCAATCAGTGCAAAATTTTTAGCGTTTGACATAAAAATCAGATTTAAGTCTTTAAAAGGAATTGGGCAAAGTTAAACCATTTTTGTAGAATGAAAAATGAGTTGTAAATAGATTTTACAAACAGCAAATCGAGCTGATAATTTGGTGTATAGATAGAAAAAACTAAGGTATATTTGCACGCGCAAAAAAGAATTATGGAACTGTTAAAAACAAGTCATTTAAATCCAAGAGAAAAAAGCGCTTTCCGATTGCATATGCTGTACAGTATTTTGGAGGGTATTGTGCTTGGCGTGCTTGCTCTGAATGAATTTGTTTTTATCAAGAGTTTAAAAGGGAGCAATTTTGAATTGGGCATTTTGTTTCAGTTTAGTGTTGTTGTTTATACCGGTCTTATTTTTATCAATGAATTTTTACGCCGGATTCGCAGCAAAAAAAAGCTTTTGCGTATAACAGCTCTCGTTACGCGCTTGCCCTTGTTATTATTGTTCTTTTTTCCAAGAAATGAAATGGCGCTACGAGGCGATAGCCTTTATCACTTGCTGTTTTTGGGCATATTTTTTATGTATTTCTTAGCTGCTCCCATTGTTTTGCCTAATATCAATTTGTTTTTGAAAAGTGCTTATCGAAATGAAAACTTCAGCAAACTATACAGTTCGGCGACATCCGTAAATAAGATTGTCATGCTTTTTGTGACTTTTGCGTATGGTTGGTTGCTCGATTGGAATCAATATGCGTATACTTATGTTTTCCCTTTTATAGCCCTTATCGGAACAGTTTCCATTTATTTACTGTCTAAAATTGATTATCAGCCCGTAGAAAAAGTAGAACTAAAAAAATCATTTTGGCAATCCGTTCAGAGTTCGTGGAAAGATATGTGGGTTTTGATGAAATCGAATAAGCCGTATTTGCATTTTGAGATTGGTTTTATGCTCTATGGTTTTGCATTTATGTCGACAGTAGCTGTTATTACGATTTATTTTGATAGGGCATTGGGCTTGAATTATTCGAGCATCGCATTTTATAAAAACAGCTACAATATTATTGCCATACTTTTATTGCCTTTTTTTGGAAGATTACTCGGAAAAATTGATCCGCGCAAGTTTGCCGCAATCACTTTTGGCGCTATGATGATGTTTTTGTTTTTCCTGGCTTTAACAGAATATTTTCCGGCTTATATCGATATTTGGAATATTAAGCTCTACTATATGTTGCTTTTCTATATTTTATTCCACAGTATATTCGCTGCAACTATGTCCTTGGTTTGGTATATTGGATCTTCTTATTTTGGGAAAGATGAAGAAGCCGGCGATTTGCAAGCTGTGCATTTATCGCTGACCGGAGTAAGGGCTTTGTTTGCCCCTTTGATTGGGGTTTTGTTTTATGAGCTTTTTGGTTTTACATTAACCTTCGGAATGGCCATTTTACTGTTGTTGATCGCTATAATGCTTATGGTTTGGTCGTACAGAAAAGAAAAAGTAAAGGTTTAGCAGCAAAAATATTTTTCGGATAAAACTATTTTCTTAGCTCAAAATTAGCACCTAAATAAACTTTGCGCACATGGGGATCGGCAGCGAGCTCTTCAGCAGTTCCTGTTTTTAATACAGAGCCTTCGAATAATAAATAAGCGCGATCTGTAATTTTTAAGGTTTCATGCACATTGTGGTCGGTAATTAAAATGCCGATATTTTTTTCGCGAAGTTTAGAGACTATGGCCTGAATGTCTTCAACAGCAATGGGATCGACACCGGCGAAGGGTTCATCCAACAAAATAAAATTAGGATCCATAGCCAAAGCGCGTGCTATTTCTGTTCTTCTTCTTTCGCCGCCAGATAATTGGATGCCTTTGCTCTTTCTAATATGCTGCAAACCAAACTCATCGAGCAGCGAGTTTAGCTTTTCGTGTTGCTCTTTCTTATTCAATTTGGTAAACTCCAAAACGGAAGCAATATTATCTTCTACCGACATACTTCTAAAAACAGAAGCTTCTTGTGCTAAATAGCCAATACCAAGCTGAGCCCTTTTGTACATGGGCTCATTGGTAATTTCCATATCGTTTAAATAAACATGGCCTTCGTTGGGTTTAATCAAACCCACAATCATATAAAAGGAAGTCGTTTTTCCGGCACCATTCGGACCGAGTAAACCAACAATCTCACCTTGTTTTACACTGATGCTAACGTTTTTTACTACCGTTCTTTTGCCGTATTTCTTTATTATGTTTTCTGTTCTTAATAGCATTATAGATTCCGATTATAAGATTCCTTCTTTTAAAATATCGTGCAAATGTAAAACGCCTAAATAATTAGTGCCTTTACAAACAGGTAATTGGGTGATGTTGTGGCTTCGCATAATGTTTAAAGCATCAACCAAAAGGGTGTCTTCAGAAATTTGTTTAGGGTTTTGAGTCATAATTTGTTCAGCAGTGAGTTGATTGATTTGCAGGTTTTTATTTAGCATCCTGCGCAAATCGCCGTCTGTAATGATACCAACCAATTTTTCACCCGAAAGTACAGCTGTGGCTCCCAGCCTTTTTGAAGTCATTTCAATAATAACGGTTTGAATGGAAGCGTTTATTTGTACTTGTGGCTTTTCGTTTTGTACAATAATATCTTTGGCCTGTAAATACAATTGTTTTCCTAAAGTGCCTCCGGGATGAAGTTTGGCAAAATCGGTAGTGCTAAAACCATTAAGTTCTAATAGACATACGGCAAGAGCATCTCCTATAACCAATTGTGCTGTTGTACTTGATGTGGGCGCCAAATTATTTGGACAGGCTTCTTTCTCAACACTGGCATTTAAGACATAATCAGATTGTTTGGCAAGATAAGAATCTGTATTTCCTACAAGTCCGATAAGCGTATTTCCAAATCCTTTTATAAGCGGAATAAGCACTTTTATCTCAGGCGATTCTCCACTTTTTGAAATGCACAGCACAATATCATCTTTACGAATAATTCCCAAATCGCCGTGGATAGCATCTGCAGCATGCATAAAAACGGCGGCTGTTCCGGTCGAATTTAGAGTGGATACAATTTTATTTGCAATATTGGCGCTTTTGCCAATTCCTGTAATAATTAGTCGCCCGTTTGACTTAGCAATACACTCCACAGCTTGCTCAAACTGCTCGTCGATAAAGGAAGACAGCTTTGTAATAGCCAATACTTCCTCTTCAATTGTGCGTACCGCTGTTTGTTTTATATTGATGTTTTTGTTCAAAATAAATTTTTTGATAGACAAAGATAAATTCTTTTTAGAAGCCAAGCTTTTTCTTTTAAGAAAATTGAAGATTGATGAGCGATTTAATGAAAAAGAAGCTGTTTGTACTGTTCTTTTTTTAACGTTTTTTTAAGTTGTAAAAAAAGAAAAAAATTCGTATCTTCGCGCGCATTTTGAGGGAATTACGAAGCAATCCAAGTTAAATTTCTTTGTTGTAATTGCAACGTATTTTTATTATATTTGTTTTGAACAATTTGTTGAAAGAACAAAAACAACCATTAATAAAACGCATTTTAACCTTTGGGGGGTCGTGTTTTGTTGAGTAAAAAAAAGAATAATGTCATTAGTTAGGGATAAATATTCACTTACGGAGTTATTAAAAAAAATTTTTGGTTTCGATACCTTTAAAGGAAATCAAGAGGCTATAATAGATAGCTTACTAGACGGAGAAAATGTTTTTGTAATTATGCCAACCGGCGGCGGTAAATCGATGTGTTATCAATTACCTGCGCTGAGCAATTCCGGCACTGCCATCATCGTATCCCCATTGATTGCTTTAATGAAAAACCAAGTAGATGCCATTCGGAATTTTGGTGCCGACGAAGGTATAGCGCATGTAATGAACTCTTCCTTGTCGAAAACAGAACTTGCCATTGTAAAATCGGATTTGATCAACGGAAAAACAAAACTACTCTATGTAGCGCCGGAATCATTAACCAAAGAAGAAAACGCCGAATTCTTAAAGCAAATTGATATTTCTTTTTATGCCATTGATGAAGCCCATTGTATTTCGGAGTGGGGACACGATTTCCGACCTGAATACAGACGACTACGCCCAATAATCGATTCTATTGGGCACAATGTTCCGGTAATCGCCCTTACGGCAACCGCCACACCAAAAGTACAACAGGATATTTTGAAAAACCTGGGTATCGAAGATGCGACAGTTTATAAGTCTTCATTCGATCGTCCTAATTTGTATTACGAAGTAAGACCAAAAACCAAAGATGTTAATAAAGACATCATTCGTTATATTAAAACACAACCCGGTAAATCAGGTATTGTATATTGCCTGAGCCGGAAAAAAGTGGAAGAAATTGCCGAAAATCTTCAGGTAAATGGAATTAAAGCCTTGCCTTATCATGCCGGACTGGATGCTGCGACACGTAAAAAGAATCAGGATATGTTTCTGATGGAAGATGCCGAAGTAATAGTAGCTACAATTGCTTTTGGAATGGGTATCGACAAACCGGATATTCGTTATGTTATTCATCACGATATCCCTAAAAGTATTGAAGGTTATTACCAAGAAACCGGACGTGCAGGACGCGACGATGGCGAAGGGAATTGCATCACTTTTTATAGCTATCAAGATATTGAAAAACTCGAAAAGTTTAATAAAAATAAACCCGTTGCCGAACAGGAAATTGCTAAGCAATTATTACAAGAAACGATTTCTTATGCGGAATCATCCGTTTGTCGGCATCGCCAGCTTTTGCATTATTTTGGCGAAGAATACACACAGGAAAACTGTGGCGCCTGCGATAACTGCTTAAATCCAAAAGAACAATTTGAAGGAAAAGAACAAATTGTATTGGCTCTAGAATCAGTTTTGGCCGTGAAACAATTGTTCAAGCGCGAATACCTCGTTAATGTATTGGTTGGCGATAAAAATGCAGATATAAAAAATGCAAAACACGATAAATTAGATGTTTTTGGTCAAGGGATGGACTACGATGTAAAACATTGGCATGCCGTTTTTCGACAAATGCTTATTCTGGGTTTATTGCATAAAGACATCGAAAATTATGGCTTGTTAAAAGTAACAACTGCAGGTCTGGCTTTTCTTGAAGAGCCTTATTCTGTGTTGCTTACCAAAGATCACGATTACGATAGTATTGAAGATGATTATAGCGGCGGATCAGCAAAGACTGATGCCCTCGATACGATGTTATTCAATATGTTAAAAGATTTGCGCCGCCATATCTCTAAAAAAGAAAACTTGCCTCCATTTGTTATCTTTCAAGATCCTTCGTTGGAAGATATGACCATTCAATATCCTACGAATTTAGATGAGTTAAAAAATATTTCTGGCGTAGGAGCCGGAAAAGCCGCAAAATATGGGGAGCCCTTTGTTAAGCTTATAAAAAACTATGTCGAAGAAAATGAGATTATACGACCCATGGATATGGTTGTAAAATCGGTAGTAAACAAATCGGGAATGAAAGTGTTTATTATCAAAAGCATCGACAAAAAATTACCTTTGGAAGTTATTGCTGATTCCAAATCGCTTTCTGTAGATGAGTTGATTACTGAGATTGAGCATATTGTTTCGGCCGGAACCAAACTTGATCTTACTTATTATATCAACGAAACCATCGACGAATACCATCAAGAAGATATTTTGGAATACTTTTCTGAAGCTGAATCCGATTCGCTTCAAGAAGCCCTTGATGAATTGGGCGAAGATGAGTTTTCTGAAGAAGAGATCCGCCTGATGCGTATCAAATTTTTATCGGATGTGGGGAATTAGCCTTTTTATTTCTTAGCCGGAAAGAATTACCTTTGCAATTAAAATTCTAAGAAAATGAAAATCCGTCTTCTGGTTTCTGTTTTAAGCCTCGTCCTGCTTTTGTTTGCTTGTAAAGAAAAAAAAGAAGCCCTACCAAATAAGCCTGAAATTCTTTTGTCGGAAGAAAAAATGGCCGAAATCATTAGCGAAGTACAATTAATAGAGGCTTATCTCAATCAAATCCCCTACAATAAAAGGGGCGACAACGACTCGGATTACGTATATTATCCTTTGCTATTTGAAAAATATAAGATTTCGAAAGATGAATTTTTAGAGAATTTGGTTTATTATTCGCAAAATGAAGAAAAGATAACCTCGATCTACGATCAGGCAATCGTTATACTAAATAAAATAAAGGCTAAAGATTTGGAAATCCGTTTGGATATGAAACTCGACAGCATACGCAAGGACTCTCTCCAATCAGCAATCGAGCAAAAAGAATTGGATAGCCTCAATAATTTTGAAGAAGAAATACCAAATTCACAAGTCGAATAGCCATGCACTTATTTTATACTCCTGACATTGAGCAAGTTGATATTTATCAGTTGAGCGAAGAAGAATCGAAACATGCTGTTCGTGTTTTGCGTTTGAATTTGGGGGATGAAGTTTATTTGACCGATGGAAATGGCCTATTGATTCAAGCGGAAATTATCGAAAATCACCCTAAACACTGTAAGCTAAAACTTATTAAAAGGATTTCGCATTTTAATAAACGGAACTATAAATTGCATATTGCCGTTGCACCCACAAAAAACACGACCCGTTTTGAATGGTTTTTAGAGAAAGCCACGGAAATCGGGATTGATGAAATTACTCCCTTAATCTGCGAGCACTCTGAGCGCAATGTTGTAAAAACGGAACGCTTAAACAAAGTGATTACAGCTGCATTAAAGCAATCATTAAAAGCCTATCATCCTAAACTCCATGAGCCTAAAAAATTTAGTGCTGTTTTAAAAGAGCAGAAAGAGGTAAAAATGCTATTGGCTTGGTGTCAAGCAAACAAAGAAGATCGTATAGAAAATGTGGTTGCCGAGCAAGAAGACCTTGTTATTTTTATTGGTCCCGAGGGCGGTTTTAGCAAAAAAGAAATTGAAGAAGCCAAAGCTGCCGGTGTGCACTTGGTGTCTATATCAAGCAGTCGCTTGCGCACTGAAACAGCCGCTCTGGTTGCCTGTCAAAGTATTGCGTTTATAAATAAAAGTTAATGTTTTATGGCTAATTTTTATGATATCATAAAATCTGATATTCCTGTTCTAATTGATTTTTCTGCCGAATGGTGCGGTCCATGCAAGATGATGCCTCCAATTTTAAAGAAAGTTAAAGATACTCTAGGAGAGCAAGTTCGGATTTTGAAAATTGATGTGGATAAGAATCCGGCGATAGCCCAAAAATTGCAAGTTAGAAATGTGCCAACTATCGCTTTGTATAAGAATGGAAATCAGTTGTTTAGACAGGCCGGTGTAATTCAAGCCGACCAATTGATACAATTAATAAAACAACACAGTTAATTGGCTGATTGAAAAGATTTTAATTCAAAAGTGGTTCCGTCAAACACGCCATAAGAAAACAAACTTATCCAATCACCTAGGAAAACAAATTTGGCATTATTACCCAAGTCGAGCATATCTTTTCGGTGATAATGACCCATTACAAAATAGTCGATCTTTTCTCCGGTTGCCAATACTTCTTTGGCATATTTTGGAAGTCGGGTTTCCATTAAGGCATTTTTCCGGTTTTTATAATTGGTTTTCTGGTCGTAAATATCGTTGGCATAGCGGCTTCTACGACTAAAAAACAAGCCGGCACGTATTCCGATATCGGGATGAATCCACCTAAAAAGCCATTGGTTTATCTTACATTCAAAAACCTTTTTCAGAAATTTATAACCATAATCGCCTTGTCCTAGTCCATCGCCATGGGCAAGATAAAAGCGTTTGCCTAAAATTTCTTTGATCATCGGTTTACGCTCAATCTGAATATTCAACTCTTTCTGTAAATAGTCGAAAGCCCAAATATCGTGGTTGCCTCTAAAAAAGAAAATAGGAATTCCGGCATCTGTAATTTCGGCAAGTTTGCCCAATAAGCGTGCATAACCTTTAGGAATAGCGGTTTTGTATTCGAACCAAAAATCAAATAGATCGCCCATCAAATAAATTTCCAATGCATCTTTACGGATACTTTCAAGAAACTCGACCATTAAGCGTTCGCGCTGTAAACTTGAAGCATGATCAGGAATCCCCAGATGAGCATCCGAAAAAAAATAGACCTTTTTTGTGCTAGTGGTTTCCAAACTTAATTATTCAAACAAATTATTTAATAAAGTAATGGTAAATATCGTTACCGTTGGCCAGAATCAACAAGGCAAATAGAAGAAACATACCTACCATTTGTGCGTACTCTAAAAATTTATCACTCGGAGCACGTCGTGCAATCAATTCGTAAATTAAAAATAAAACATGACCTCCATCCAATGCCGGGATGGGCAGAATATTTAAAACGGCAAGCATAATGGATAAAAAGGCGGTAAGCTCCCAAAAGCGAACCCAATCCCAAGTAGCCGGAAAAATACTGCCTATGCGCATAAAACCCCCTACGGATTTATAGGCTTGAACATCAGGAGCAAATAGCAACTTAAGCTGTTTTAAATAATTTGCAATTCCGTCGTTTGCTTTTTTAAAGCCCATCGGAATGGCGGCCAAAATACTGTATTTCTGACTGTTCCATTCAAAATCTTGTTCGGGATCAGCAATTACATTAATGCCTATCATTCCTTCATCGTTTACTGGAACTTGGAAAGTCAGTTCTTGTCCATCGCGGTCCACGCGTATTTCTACCGTATTGGATTTGTGCGCTTTAACACTGTCGGCAAAATAAGAATAGCGATCGAAAAAGGAGATTTCCTTACCGTTAATATCTATTATCCAATCGTTTAGTTTAAGTCCGGCATCAAGTGCTTTTGAGTTTTTTGCAAAACCGCCTATATGCACGGGCATGCGAGGCATTATAAAACCCGGGTTTTCGGATTTAATGAGTTTTGCTAAAAATCCGTTTGGAATTTCTAAATCGAGCATTTGGCCATTGCGTTCAACTTGCACTGTTTTGGCTTGCTCCATAATAATATAAGCCGGTATTTTTAAGAAATTTTCGACTTCATTTTCGTCAACACTTAAAATTTTATCGCCATTTTGCAAACCCATTTCCAAGCCCAAAGAATCGACTTGTATGCCGTATTTTACAGCAGAAGTTGGCAAGTATTTTTCGCCGAAAGCGGCCATCATTACAATGTAAATTAATATGGCCAATACCACATTCATAATTACACCGCCAAGCATAATAATGAGTCGTTGCCATGCAGGTTTCGATCTAAACTCCCAAGGTTGCGGCTCTTGACTCATTTGTTCTTTATCCATCGATTCGTCTATCATTCCGGCAATTTTAACATAACCACCTAAAGGTAGCCAGCCAATGCCATATTCGGTATCTCCTTTTTTAAATTTGAAAAGGGAGAACCAAGGATTGAAAAACAAATAAAACTTTTCTACTTTGGTTTTGAAAATTTTTGCGGCTGCAAAATGACCAAATTCATGAACAATTACTAAGATAGAAAGGCTTAGTAATAATTGTAAAACTTTTATTAAAATATCCATTTTTTATCTGTGCTTTCTAATGTAAGCTTCGCTAGCTGCGATGCTTTTTCTTGTCGTTTCAAAATAAGTTTGCAAATCGGGCGTTGAAATAAAAGTTTGAGAACTCATCATTTCTTCAACCAATTCGGGAATTCTGTAAAATGGCCACTTTTTATTCAAAAAAGCTTGAACAGCAACTTCGTTTGCTGCATTTAAAATAGCCGGCAAATTACCGCCTTTTTCCATGGCAATAAATGCAAGTGCAAGATTACGAAATTTTTTGCGATCTGCGTGCTGAAAAGTGAGCGAAGGGAATTCTGTGAAAGAAAAATTGGAAAAGGACTGTTTTGCTCTATTCGGATAATGTAAGGCGTATTGTATGGGCAATAGCATGGAAGGTTGACTGAGTTGTGCTTTTAGACTACCGTCTCTAAATTGAACCAGACTATGAACCACCGATTGTGGATGAATGATAACATCAATCTGATCGGGCTCCAAATCGAAAAGCCAGCGGGCTTCTATCATCTCTAAGCCTTTGTTCATAAGGCTTGCAGAATCAACGCTAATTTTTTCTCCCATTTCCCAAACGGGATGATTTAGGGCTTCTTCGGGACTTATTGAATTGTATTCTTCGCTTGAATAGTTTAAAAACGGGCCTCCACTTGCCGTGAGAATAATTTTATCGACGGATTCTTTTTTTTCTCCGACTAAACATTGAAAAATTGCCGAATGCTCTGAATCGATGGGGATAATGGTGCAATTATTTTTTTTGGCTAAAGGCATAATATAGGCTCCCGCAATGGCTATACTTTCTTTATTGGCGAGTAAAATATTTTTTTGAAGCTGAATAGCACGAACAAGGGGGGCTAAACCGGCAAATCCTACTATGGCATTTAAAACCGTGTCAATTTCAGGGGCTTCCAAGAGCTTAAGCAGGTTTTCTTCTCCAAATGCAATATGGAATGTTGTATTGGAAAGTGCTTGACTAACTTTTTGAAATGCATGTTCTTCCGTAATAACAATATACTTCGGTAAGAACTGTTTAGCTTGGGCAATTAGTAATTGGGCATTGTTATTTCCACTGATAAGTTCCACCGAAAAGAGCTCGGGCGAAGCCTGAATAACGCGCAGCGCTTGTGTTCCAATAGAACCTGTCGATCCAAGTATAGCAAGGCCTTTTTTCAATACTTTGTTTTTTTGCAAAAATAGGTATTTATCGTGTGAAACATACTTAAAATCAGTTTTGATGGCTCGAATCTATTTAATACCATCTGATTTGCGCCGGAAAACGAATTAAACCAAAAATCTTCAGTAATTTTGTGACTTATCGATTGATCAATTGAAAAACAAAAAAAAGATACTATCCGAAATTAACAGTCCGAGCGACCTGAAAAAGGTTGATATAGGTGATTTGGATCAGCTTGCCGGTGAATTGCGCGAGCATATTATTGATGTAATATCTTCTAATCCGGGTCATTTGGCTTCTAGTTTGGGGGTTGTAGAATTGAGTATTGCTTTGCACTTTGTGTTTAATGCACCCTATGATAAAATAATTTGGGATGTTGGCCATCAAGCGTATCCGCATAAAATTTTAACGGGAAGGCGCGATGCCTTTAAAACGAATCGGAAATTAAATGGCATTTCCGGCTTTCCTAAAATGAGCGAGAGTAAATACGATGCTTTTGGCGTGGGTCATGCGTCTACTTCTATTTCAGCTGCTCTGGGCATGGCTGTAGCCGCCCAGCTTAAAGGGGAAGTGGATCGGCATCATATCGCGGTAATTGGAGATGGAGCTATGACTGGCGGAATGGCTATGGAAGGCTTAAACAATGCCGGAGTTTCAAAAGCAAATTTGCTTGTTATTTTAAATGATAACGGTATTTCGATTGATGAAGGCGGAGGTGCCTTGCATAAATACCTTATCGATATATCGACATCAAAAATATACAACAGGATAAAAGTTCGTATTTGGAGACTTTTAGGTTCGAAGAATAAATATGTTAGTAAAGCACAACAGTTTTTTCAAAAAGTAGAAACAGCAATTAAAGTATCTGTTTTAAGTAAGAGTAATCTGTTTGAATCTTTAAATTTCAGGTATTTTGGACCGGAAGATGGCCATAATATTATACGTTTAATTCGGATTTTGAATGATTTAAAGGAAATACCGGGGCCTAAAATATTGCATATTATCACGAAGAAAGGGAAAGGATTAAATACGGCAGAACGCGA
>JBFHQD010000006.1:0-33573 GCA_041592395.1 Bacteroidales bacterium
CACAAACTTAAAGCTTAATCCTTTTAAAAACAATAATTTACCAAAGCGTTTACCAAGCGTAAGGGTTCGTTGAACGAATGACGGCTTTTTGAAGATAAACGTAAACGGATGACAGATAAAACGAGTACAGATGAAAAATAGGGGTTTGCTTTGATTACAGCGCAGAAACTGTTTTTTATTTCCAAGTAAATTAAAGCCAAAGCCTTATCCGGCCAAATTTTCTCAATTGTTCGTTTTTTTTATTGCCTTTTCTCCCTTATCTTTGGGAAAAGCAAAACCAAATGAGTACTTCGGCCTATAATGCATTTCATAGTGCGCAAAAACAATTCGACCAGGCAGCTGAATTTCTGGAGCTGGATCAAGCCACACGCGATTTATTGCGAACGCCTATGCGGGAATTTCATTTTAGTATTCCCATCCGCATGGACAATGGAGAAATGAAAATATTTAAAGGTTTTCGTGTCCAACACAACGACGCTAGAGGTCCTTCAAAAGGAGGCATTCGTTTTCATCCCTTGGAAACTATTGATTTGGTGCGCGCTTTGGCTATGTGGGTCACTTGGAAAACAGCCGTAGTTGACATTCCTCTTGGAGGTAGCAAAGGCGGCATTGTTTGCGATCCGCATAATTTAAGCCTATTCGAACAAGAGCAATTGTGCCGCGGTTGGGTTCGCCAAATTGTTAAAAACGTTGGCCCTCATCTCGATGTGCCGGCGCCCGATATCATGAGCAATGCTCAACATATGCTTTGGATGCTCGACGAATACGAAGTTTTAATGGGCATAAAAGCACCGGGCTTTATTACCGGAAAACCAATCAGTATGGGCGGAAGTTTAGGTCGGAAAGAAGCTACAGGTTATGGCGTAATTATTACGTTACGCGAAGCTTTAAAAGAGCTGAATATGGAAGCCGAAAAAACAAGGGCGAGTATTCAGGGATTTGGCAATGTCGGACAGCATGCTTTTGAATTGTATAATCAAATTGGAGGAACGGTTATTTGTGTTGCCAGTTGGAGTCAACAAGATCAATGCAGCTATACCTATTGTAAAAAAGACGGCATCGATTATCATGAATTGAAAAGCATTACCGATCGCTTTGGAGGCATTGATAAAGAAAAAGCGTTGGCTTTAAATTACACGGTGCTTCCGGGCGAAGATTGGATAGCCCAAGAGGTAGAAATTCTTATTCCGGCGGCTATAGAAAATCAGATCAGCGTAGAAAACGTGGGTCGCATTCATCCCAAAGTAAAAATAATTGCCGAAGGAGCCAATGGACCTACTACACCCGAAGCTGCGGATATTTTAGATGCCAAAGGCATGTTTACTATTCCCGATTTTTTAGCCAGTTCGGGCGGTGTTACTTGTAGTTATTTCGAGCAAGTGCAGAGCAATATGAATTATTACTGGACCAAAGATGAAGTTTTTAGCAAACTGGATGTAAAAATGACCTCGGCCTATGTTGCGGTAAGCGATTTTGCACTAAAATATAAAATTCCTATGCGCCAAGCCGCTTATTTAATTGCGGTAGACCGCGTTGCACAGGCTTCTAAAGACAGAGGCTGGGTATAATTAAGGCTATAAAGTATGGATGCTATCGAAAATAATATCGCCCGTTTTAACCGTAATTTTTATCATCCCGAAAATAAAATTACCTATATCGGAAGCGGCTCTTTTGGCGGTAAAGCGCAAGGTTTACTTCGCATTCATGCTTTGCTAAAAAACGAAACACTAAAACAAAAACACCCTGAATTTTCTATTGGCGTTCCGCTGCTGACTGTGCTTCGCACGGATGTTTTTGATGCTTTTATGAAGCAAAACGATTTGTATGCCATCGCGTATTCCGATTTACCCGACGATAGAATTGCCCATGCTTTTCAAAAAGCCGAATTGCCCTTTCCTGTTTTGGGCGATTTAAGAGCGCTGATAGCCGATGTGCATAGTCCTTTGGCCATACGTTCATCCAGCCTTTTAGAAGATGCCTTGGAAGAACCATTTGCAGGCATTTATTCGACCAAAATGACCCCAAATAATCAGCTCGACACAGACAGTCGCTATCAAAAATTAGTGGAAGCCATTAAGTTTGTGTATGCCTCCACTTTCTTTAAATCGGCCAAAGACTATATGCGCGCATGCAGTCACACTATTCAAGACGAAAAAATGGCGGTCATTATTCAAGAAGTTGTGGGCAATCGCTTTGGCGATTTGTTCTATCCCGATGTTTCGGGTGTTGGTCGCTCCTATAATTATTATGCTTTTGGTCAGGCAGAGCCAAAAGACGGAATTGTAAATTTGGCTCTTGGCTTAGGAAAAACCATTGTTGATGGTGGAATTTCCTGGTCGTATTCTCCTGCTCTCCCAAAATTAGATCCTCCATTTGGATCGATTAATGAGATGATGAAAAACACACAGACCCTTTTCTGGGCTGTAAATATGGGAAAACCCAAGGCTTATAATCCAATACAAGAAACCGAATATTTATTGGAAAATAATTTAACCCTTGCCGATCAGGGTAAAAATCTAAAATATTCGGCATCCACTTTAGATGCTTCTTCAGGTCGTATTGTGATGGGCATTGGTAAAAGCGGGCCTCGGATTTTAAACTTTGCCTCCATATTGCGCTTAGATGAGCCACCACTCAACGCGCTCTTAAGCGATTTAATGCAAGCATGCGAAAAAAATTTCGAAGCGCCTGTAGAAATTGAATTCGCCGTAAAATTTAATGCTTCGGGCATTCATCAATTTGGATTTCTGCAAGCAAGACCAATGGCGGTTTCTTTTGATGAAATAGAAATTACAGAAGCTGATTTCGAAAACAAAAACTTACTTGTTTATTCGAAGCAAGTTTTAGGCAATGGCAAAGAAGAAACGCTTAGCGATATTGTGTATTTTAAACCCGAGGCTTTTGATGTGATGAAAACGCAAGCGATGGCCTTGGAAATTGAAAAACTAAATACCGAACTGCTCCATGAAAAAAGAAAATATGTTTTGATTGGTTTTGGACGATGGGGAACTTCGGATGCTTCGGCCGGAATTCCGGTCAATTGGGGACAAATTTCTGCTGCCAAAGCCATCGTGGAAGCGAGTTTGGATACGGTCAACTTTGAACAAAGTCAAGGTTCTCACTTTTTTCACAATGTCAGTGGTTTTCAGGTGTTTTATTTTTCCATAGCCCAAAATCACGGAAATCAAATCCATTGGGATTGGCTAAATGCCCAAGAAAGCGTAGAAGAAACAGCGTATTTACGCCATATTCGTTTAAAGTCGCCCCTCAACATTAAAGTGGATGGAAGAAGCGGGCGGGGTATCATTCTAAAACCTCAAAAGCAATGACGGAAAACAAACCTTTAGATCAGCTCATTGGTGAACTTCAAGAACGCGCCAAAGAATTAAATTGTTTATATAAAATCCAGGAGATTTTAAACGAGCCGAATATCAGCATCGAACAAGCGGTTTATGATTTGCTCAAGGCCATTCCGCCCGGTTGGCAATATCCGGATATTTGCGAAGTGGAAATCGACATAGCGCAAGGCACTTTTAAATCTTTTGGTTTTGAAGATTCTAAGTGGACGCTAAGTGCAGATATTCAGGCACAAGATCGGAATTTCGGACAAATAAAGGTGATGTACAACGAAATTCGACCCAAAGCTTACCAAGGTCCTTTTTTGAAAGAAGAGCTGAAGTTAATTAAAAGTATAGCCGAGAGTTTGGGCTTGTTTTTACTTCATCTGGAACTAAAAAAAGTATTCGAAAAAAACGAACAAAAAGAAATTAAAGAGAATACGGGCGACTGGAAAATCATTTTGGATATGCTCAGTCATACCGACCCTAAATTACTGATTCGTATCTCTCGAAAAATGATCAATACTTTATGCTGGACCAACGTGAGTGGCGCACAGCGTTTGCTCGAAAGTTTTAGTCCGTCGTTTAAAGGAAAATCGGAGCTAAACAAAGAAAGCAATGCCCCTTTTGAGCGAGTGGCCGATAACGATTTAATAGCGCTGAGCTATGAAATTTTCGACTTGGCTTCGCAGCATATCGACCGAGAAGATATTTTAAACCATATCAACAAATGGATTACGGAAGACAGATCCGTGTTTTTGACCGAGAAACTAGAAAATATGGGCTCGTCTTTAGAAGATATTAGCAATGCCGTAGAGCGCTTTTATCATTTAGGCGCCCAAACCTCATCGATTTCGGTTCAACGCGACAAAAGCTTACGCATTGCACTTATCACCCGATTATTAACCGATCATACTGAATATATCGATGTGGCCAAAAATCACTTAAGTGTCGATCATTTTAACTCACTGATACAACGCATTATATATCCATTAAACAGCCATGGTAAAATTGGCGGAAAAAGTGCCGGCTTATTTTTAGCCCAACAAATTTTAAAAGAAGAAAGCGAACAAAATCCTTTACTTCAAGATATTAAGATTCCGAAAACCTGGTATATAGCTTCCGACGGCCTACTCAACTTTATGACTTACAACAGTTTGGAAGATATTTTAGAGCAAAAATACAAGGAAATAGGATTGGTTCGTCAGGAATATCCTTATGTTATTCATGTGTTTAAGAGCTCTTCTTTTTCGCCCGAAATATTAAAAGGCTTGAGTTTGGCTCTCGACGATTTTGGCGAGGTTCCACTTATCGTGCGCAGTTCCAGCTTGCTAGAAGATCGCGTAGGCACTGCTTTTGCCGGAAAATACAAGAGTTTATTTATCCCCAATCAAGGCAGCAAAGAAAAACGGATGGCAGCTTTAACCGATGCCATTGCCGAAGTGTATGCCTCCATTTTTGGTCCTGATCCCATCGAATATCGTTTGCAAAACAAACTCCTCGATTACCACGAGGAAATGGGAATTTTGATTCAGGAAGTGGTTGGGAATAAGGTAGGTCCTTATTTTCTTCCTGCGTTTGCCGGTGTCGGATTTAGTCAGAACAATTACCCTTGGTCGAGCAGAATATCGCGTAGCGACGGACTGCTTCGTTTGGTTCCCGGACTGGGTACACGTGCCGTGGATAGAACAAGTAACGATTATCCGGTAATGGTTGCGCCCGGACAACCAAAATTGCGTGTAAACTCGACCCAAGACGAAATTATCCGCTATTCACCCAAATACATCGATGTAATTAATATTGAAAAAGGCGACTTTGAAACCATCGAAATCGATCAATTATTAAAAGAACATGGCGATGATTACCCGATGATCAATAAATTGATTTCGGTTGTAGAGAGCGATCGGATAATTTCTGCCAAAGCTTTTGGGCTCGATTTTGCGAAAAACGACCATGTATTTACTTTTGACGGCTTAATCAATAAAACCGAATTTATCAATCAGATGAGAGCCATTTTAAATGCGCTTGAAATGAAATATAAATTGCCTTTAGATATCGAATTTGCCCATGACGGAAAACACCTCTACCTGCTTCAAAGTCGTGCACAAAGCGAGTTTTTATCTTCAAAACCCATCCCCGTTCCAACTGAAATCAGTCCTGAAAAAAGTGTTTTCTCGGCCAATAAATACATTTCAAATTGTTTGATTCAAAACCTGACTTATATTGTTTATGTCGATCCCAACGAATACGCTATGCTCCCCGATTATCAAAGTATGGTTAATGTTGGAAAAGCGGTTGGTTTACTTAATCAATTGCTTCCCCGAAGACAATTTATTTTGATGGGACCGGGTCGTTGGGGTAGTCGCGGCGATATTAAATTGGGCGTTAGCGTCAGTTATTCCGACATCAACAATACCAGCATGTTAATCGAAATTGCACGTCAACATCCCGATCCTGCTTTTAAAAGAAACTATACGCCCGATCTTTCTTTTGGCACGCATTTTTTTCAGGATTTGGTTGAAGCCAATATTCGCTATTTACCGCTTTATCCCGACGAAAGTAAATGCCTGTTTAACGAAAAACTGCTTACGCAAACCGAAAGTGTGTTTACGGATTTGCTTCCCGAATACACTTCGCTATGCAATGTGATAAAAGTCATTGATATTCCGGCTTCGTTCGGAAACAATGTTTTGAATATTGCCATGAATGCCGAACAGAATAAAGCATTGGCCTATATCAGCACACCGAGCGATGTAAATATTTCTTTTGTCGAAAAAGAACAGTTGGCAAAATCGGCCAATGATACCGATATTCACTGGCAATGGCGCTTGTTAAATGCAGAAAGAATTGCCGCCTTATTAAATCCAAAACGCTTTGGTGTTAAAGCCATGTATTTGTTCGGCAGTGTAAAAAATGCAAATGCCAAAGCCGATAGTGATATTAATTTACTGATTCATTTTACAGGAAACAAGGCCCAGTTGGCCGAATTAAAAGCCTGGCTCGAAGGCTGGAGTCAGAGCTTGGCGCAAATCAATTTTCTAAGAACAGGGCATAAAAGTATTGGTTTATTAGATGTGCATATGATTAGCGACGATGACATTAAAAAGCAGAGCGTTTTTGCACGAAAAATAAATGCCATTACCGATTCGGCTCGACCACTGCCCATAGGGACGCAGCTAAAATAATAGGCTTATCCCTTAATGAAAAGAAGTTTAAGCTAAAACCGTTTGAAGCACTTCGTGCGATTGAAGTTCTTTAAAATTAGGTACGTGAATCTTATAATAATGCAAAATATGATCGAGCATAGTTTTACGGAGCGACTTGTTCGCTTGAAAAAGTTTAAACTGTTCGAAACTTAAAGCCGAAGCACGATAAAAAAACAAACTCTCTTCCGGATTCAATTGATATAATCCTTGCGAAACCGCGGAATGAAATTTGCCATCGGCTAAATCAAACAGCGCCTCTTTTTTAAAGCTGTTGTCGGCCGGACCAAAGCCCAGGTATTTACTCAGTTGCACGGCAAAATGCAAATGGAAACTCGAAAAATGATCTTCTGTTAAATCCAATAATTGTATCGCATTAAATAAGTAATGAAACAAAGAGGCATTGGGTTCTTCTTCTTGTATCGAATTGTATATCAACTCATTTAAAAATAGAGCTATAGAGCTTTTCCGTATATCGTAAGGCAGATTTAAAAAAATATAGGCGTTTTTTAGTTCTTTGATATGCTGCAAATCTTTATTTTCCCGATTGTAAACTTCCATATCGAGCAAAGAAAGTCCTTGAAGACTATTGGCTTTTGTTTTTGCTTTTCGCTTTCTAACGCCATGAATAAGGTAAGCTTTTAAACCAAACTGTTCGGTATAAATCTTAGCTACAACACTGGTTTCGCTGTAGTTAATCGTTTTTAATACTATCCCTTTAGTTTTAACAAGCATAGCTCAAAGATAAAAAATAGATTGGAAAAAAGGCATAGATCTTGAAAGACAAAAGCGATTTTAATTTTACCGCATCTTTACTACTGAACGCCATGAAACAGGAGGTTAAACAACAGGGAAGAAAAGCAAAAAGGAGCTCTATTAGAAGACGAAACGAATAGACTTAGCGAATTAAAACACGAAAACCCCGATTCGCTTCTTAAAAAAAGCCCATCGAGGTTATATCATTATAAAAGACAAAAACTATTCAGGTTTAGGAACGATAATTTTTCCTTTGTAATACAAATCACCTTCAACATAGTAAGCTCTATGATAAACATGAGCTTCGCCGGTAGTTGGGCAAATAGCAATTTGATTAGCCGTAGCTTTGTAATGTGTCCTTCTTTTGTCTCTTCTTGTTTTCGAAATTTTTCGCTTAGGATGTGCCATTATTTCTATTTATTTAGTATTTTATTTTAATTTTTTAAGCGCTTCCCAACGAGGGTCAACCTCATTTTCAGGCGCAATCAATTCTTCCTCTTCTTCCGGAATATCTAAAGAACAAATCGGATTACCATCTTCATCCTCAGGATGTGTCAACCGCATAGGCAATGCTAAGTTTACATATTCATATATGAGTTGGGCCAATTTAATTTCGTAAGCAGCACTAGGCAAAAAGATCATTTCTGCACTATCTTCTTGTTCTTGATCACTAAATTTTACAATTAAATGCTCAATAAAATTTAATCGAAAATCAAAATCATCGCCACAACTATCACAAATGACTTCTACACTCCCTTTAAAAAAGAAATCGAGTTTTAGCATATTTTCAGCCTTATTCAATATCACTTTTAAAGCTATATTGCCTTTTTGTGTTCTGGAATATTCAAAAGCTTCAAAGAACGAATCAGTAATCTGAAAATCAAATTCATGATTCCCCATCTTTAAACCGCGAAAGGAAATAACATAATCTTTTAAGTTTGCCATTGCTTTTTCGATTAAAAATTCGGGCTGCAAAAATAGATATTAAAATTCTGAATAACAAGATTATTTCAGTTAAAATTTTACGGGCTTTAAATAAAAATTAGAGACGAAAATTAGTCTGTTTTAGGCGGTAAAAAAATCTCTTTTACCGTCATTTTTAAAAAATTGCCTTTCGTCCCATCTATCGCTATCTGATTTTAACGAAATTTAAGACCCATTTGCCATACAAAATTAGATTTCTATAATTATTAAGTTAATATTTTGCTATTTTTGTAATCAGTAGTTAATGAACTAAAAATAATCATTTTTAAAATTCAAAATATAGCTATATGAGAATTACATTCAACGAACTCAGAAGAGTCAAAGACAGCTTGCCAGATGGAGCAATGCATAAGATTGCAGAAGATTTAAACCTTTCAGTTGAAACAGTAAGAAATTATTTTGGAGGATCGAATTACGAAAGAGGAGATACTGTCGGTTTTCATACCGAACAAGGACCTGACGGCGGAATCGTTGAAATTGACGACTCTACTATTTTTAATAAAGCCAAGGCTATTTTAGAAGAAGTAGTCTAGTCCTTGATAAAATAAAAGCAGGAAAGGTCGGTCATTTTAATTAGTAAATAACCGGCCTTTTTTATTTGAGCACAAATTGCATCCAAACAGGAAAGTGATCAGAAACTTGTCCGGCTTCTTGGATGACTTGAGCATCGAGTTTTTCGATAAACTTTGTGTTGTAAAAAATATAGTCAATTTTCTCCACAGGATCGCCCGAACTGAAGGTATAATACTGTTTAGGATTGGTCAGAAACAAACTGTCTGTTATCGCCATTCCGATACCCGGAACCTCAAACATTTTTCTTGCCGACTCGTTTAAAGGCCCTTCCGCTCCTATCGCTCGACTATTAAAATCACCAATAAGCAAAACCGGTAATTCATCGGCATATTTTAAATATTCATCAATAACAGCCTCTACGTGCAAAACACGGGTTTCTTGATCAAAAGCCTCTAAATGAACATTCATAAGCAGGAGTTCGCCATTTTTTGTTTCGATCAGCGTTTTCTGAATCAATCGATCCAAATAAAAAGCGTTGTAATAAAAAGGAGCATTAACGGGCTTGGGAAGAACAACATATTCGTTTTTCAAAATTTTTAAATCGCTCATCACATACTGACCGGAGATTAATTTCCCGAAATGATATTTCAGTGGCCAATAGGGAAAAGGAACATATTTTTTGTCCCAATTAACGGCCAAACTTCCGTTTAGATACTTTAAATAAATGCCTAAACTATCCGGTTGATTATAATAATAAGAACGTTTGGCGAACACATCAATTTCTTGAAATCCGATTAAAGTAGGATGTATTTTATCCAAAAGCGACAAAGCATCTTGGAGATTTTTGGCATACAAAGCTTCATCTCTGTCGACCGGCAAATTGTTGGTCATGCCAGAAAGCCAGCCAATATTATAGGTCATAACACTTAAAGTATCGCTTGTCCTTTTCGCTCTATCTGAAAAATGCTCGGTTTGATTGTATTCTTCCGACGACCAGTTGGTAGAACTTCCCCAAAAATAAAACACCAAAAATGCGCTGACTAAGCCCAACAGAAACAAGAGTATTTTTTTCATATGATTGATTTAAAAATTTATCTTCAAACATATAAAAAAAATACAGGCAAAGCCCAATTGAATTTTATATCCTTTTATATAACAAAGATTTAACGTTAATACCCTTCCCTTTGGGGTAGCTTTACCACAAACTAAAATTGTAAAGCTCATGAAAAAATATTCTAAAATTTTATCCTTATTAACACTGCTTTTGCTCTTTGTTGTTTCATCTTGTAATAAAGAAGAAGAAACAAAATCGCTTAGCGCTTATTTAACAGCAGGAAATTGGAAAGTAACCGCAATGACCGTAAGTCCGGGAATTGAATATGGCGGTGCAATTATTACTGATTTCTACAGTCTTATGACAGAAGACTGCTCCAAAGACGATTGGATTAAATTCAACACGAATGGTTCAATAACCGAGGATGAGGGCACTTTAAAATGTGATGATGACGATCCACAACAAACCACTAACGGGTCGTGGACCTTAAATGAAAGCACGAGTACCTTAACAATTTCCTATCCCGGAGAAACATCAGAAATGATTACAATAGTAAGTATTAACGAAACGACGATGGTTGTAAATAGTACCATGACAGAAGATTTTAAATCAGATACAGTCGTTTATATTGTTACTATGACTTTCAAATTACAGTAAATCGAGCAAGCAATCTCACCCATTTTCAGAATGAGGGTATTGGCTTAATTTTTAAGTTTAATAAAAAAGAGGGAGTCGTGAATGGCTCCCTCTTCCCAATTAATTTAAGAAGTAAGTTTATACAACACCTTGTGCTAACATGGCATCGGCCACTTTTACAAAACCCGCAATATTGGCTCCATTTACATAATTAATAAATTCACCTTCTTGGCCCCATTTCACGCAATTTTCGTGAATATTAACCATAATCGAATGTAGTTTGGTGTCCACTTCTTCGCGCGACCAAGACAAGCGCATCGAGTTTTGCGACATCTCCAAACCCGAAACTGCAACACCGCCGGCATTCGCAGCCTTGCCCGGACCATAAAGAATTTTACTGTCGATATAAATCTTGATGGCTTCAGGTGTAGAGGGCATATTAGCGCCTTCAGAAATACAATAACATCCATTGTCGATTAATAATTGGGCTTCTTCGTCGTTAATTTCATTTTGTGTGGCGCAAGGTAAAGCAACATCCACTTTTACACCCCAAGGACGCTCCCCGTCAAAATATTGAGCGCCATATTTATCGGCATATTCTTTAATTCTTCCACGCTTCACATTTTTTAGTTCCATGACATAAGCCAGTTTTTCCGCATCAATTCCATCGGGATCGTAGATATATCCTGAAGAATCAGAAAGCGTTACAACCTTTCCTCCTAAATTGTTTACCTTTTCAGTGGCATATTGAGCAACATTACCGGAACCGGAAACAGCAACAATTTTACCTTTAAACGAATCCTTGCGTGTAGCCAACATTTCTTGTGCAAAATAAACAGTTCCATAACCTGTGGCTTCGGGACGAATTAAAGAGCCACCCCAATCCAATCCTTTACCGGTAAGCACCCCTGTAAATTCGTTACGTAAGCGCTTATACTGTCCAAATAAGAAACCAATTTCGCGACCACCAACACCAATATCACCGGCAGGGACATCGGTATTTGGTCCTATGTGACGTTGCAATTCTGTCATAAAACTCTGACAAAAACGCATCACTTCATTGTCGGATTTTCCTTTAGGATCGAAATCTGATCCGCCTTTACCACCACCCATAGGCAATGTTGTCAAGCTATTTTTCAACACTTGCTCAAAAGCCAAAAATTTCAGAATTCCCAGATTTACCGTTGGGTGAAAACGCAATCCGCCTTTATAAGGACCAATGGCACTATTCATTTCGATACGGTATCCTTTATTTATTTCAACCCCGCCTTTATCATTGATCCAAGGAACTCTAAAAAGAATAACTCTTTCAGGTTCAACCATTCTATCCAAAATTTTTGCTTCTTTGTATTGCGGATTTTCTTCTACAAAAGGAATTAACGATTCCACTACTTCGTGAACGGCTTGATGAAATTCAACTTCGCCCGGGTTTTTGGCTATCACTCGCGCCATAAAACCTTGTACTTTTTGTTCCATTACATTTGTCATATCTCGTATATTTTTAAATTTAGATGTGTTTAAACTATCTTCAAGTTTATTTAAAAGAAATTTGATTTCATCATATTGAGCTCATTTTTAAGTAGATTTCGTAATAAATTCAGTAAATCACGCAAAGCGATATTAAAACATTAGCGAATACTTGAAAGCCCGCATCCTTTCTAAATCATTTGGCAAGCATGGCACACTAATCAGAAAAAACAGTAATTTTGCTGCCTTAAATAATCAGAGATAAATAGATTGCAATATGTTACGTACACACACTTGTGGAGAATTAAGAATAACAGATATAGATAAAACGATTAAATTAAGCGGTTGGGTGCAGCGTTCGCGCGATTTAGGAGGTATGACTTTCGTCGATTTACGCGACCGTTATGGCATTACACAACTTGTTTTTAATATGGAAACTCATGCCGCTTTATGTGAAAAAGCAAGGAAACTTGGTCGTGAGTACGTTATTCAAGTAGAAGGCAAAGTTGCTGAAAGAAGCAGCAAAAACAATAAAATACCCACAGGTGATATTGAAGTTATTGCTGAAAATATTGTAGTCCTTAACGAATCTAAATTGCCTCCATTTACTATTGAAGACAAAACAGATGGCGGCGAAGAGTTGCGAATGAAATACCGCTATTTAGATTTACGTCGAAATCCGTTGCGCAAAGCTATGGAACTGCGCCACAAAATGGCCATCACCACACGTAACTACCTGGACAAGCAAGGTTTTTTTGATATCGAAACGCCTTATCTGATTAAATCCACTCCCGAAGGAGCCCGCGATTTTATTGTGCCTTCCAGAATGAATACCAACCAATTTTATGCACTTCCTCAATCGCCACAAACCTTTAAACAATTGCTTATGGTGGCCGGTTACGACCGCTATTATCAGATTGTAAAATGCTTTCGCGATGAAGATTTACGTGCCGACAGACAGCCGGAATTTACACAAATCGATTGCGAGATGGCTTTTGTTGAGCAAGAAGATATTTTGGATATGTTCGAAGGGCTTACACGCCATTTATTCAAAGAAATCAAAGGCTTAGAAGTTGATAAATTTCCACGCATGGAATACAGCGATGCGATGAAATATTACGGATCGGACAAACCTGATCTCCGTTTCGATATGCGTTTTGTAGAACTCAACGATCTTGTTCAAAATAAAGGCTTTGCTATTTTCGATCAAGCCGAATTGGTTGTTGGAATCAATGCCAATGGCTTAGCCGAATACTCCAGAAAACAACTCGATCAGTTGACCGACTTTGTAAGAAAGCCACAAATCGGAGCCAAAGGATTGGTTTATATAAAATACAATACGGATGGAAGTTTTAAATCTTCAGTCGATAAGTTTTATAGTCCGGAAGACTTGTTGGCCATAGCCAATCGTTTTAATGCCCAACCCGGCGATTTGCTATTGATTCTTTCGGGAGATACCGACAGCGTTCGCAAACAACTTAACGAATTGCGTTTAGAAATGGGAACACGATTGGAATTACGCAATCCCCAGGTATTTGCTCCGCTCTGGGTGGTCGATTTTCCGCTGTTGGAATGGGACGAAGAAAGCGGGCGCTACCACGCGATGCACCATCCGTTTACCAGTCCGAAGAAAGAAGATATTGCTTTGCTCGAAACCGATCCCGGAAAAGTAAGAGCCAACGCTTACGACTTGGTTATTAACGGTGTTGAAATTGGGGGTGGTTCTATCCGAATCCACGAGCGTAAACTTCAAAAACTGATGTTCAAACATTTAGGTTTTACCGATGAAGAAGCACAAGCCCAATTTGGATTTTTAATGGATGCCTTTGAATATGGTGCTCCTCCCCACGGTGGTGTGGCTTTTGGTTTCGACCGCATTACGTCTTTATTTGGCGGTTCCGATTCAATCAGAGATTATATTGCTTTCCCAAAAAACAATTCCGGTCGCGATATAATGATAGATTCCCCATCGCAAGTTGCTCAATCTCAATTGGATGAATTGATGCTAAATATTGTTAAAGCAAAAAAATAACAGGGTTCAAATCACGAATCTAGTTAAGAAATCTGCAAGCTGTATATCGTATTATTTTATTGATAGCCATTATTTCTAGGCTCCCAATCGATAATGGCTACTCGTTTTTTACCATCCATTTTTACGCAAAGCGATTTTTTAAACCGCAAATGCTTAAAATAAGTGCTTTGCTCAAAAGGAGCAAAAGATTCGAGTTTTTCCCAGTTTATTTTTCCGGTGCCTTCGTTGGGTTGAACAGAAAAATAACCCACATCCGCGGCAGTTACATTATGAAAAAAATGAGAGCCCGAACTGGCATCTAAAGGAAAGGAATCGATACTGGTTTCAACAATTATTTTAGCCATAGAAATTTGCGGCCAGGTAACCGGAATTCCTATCCATGGGTCGCGCGTTCCCCACCTACCCGGTCCTATTAAAATATATTTCCTGTTTTCGTCGCGCATTTTTTGATTAAAATAGCTGATTTCTTTAGCCATTTCAAAGGTTTTACTCTTGTCGAAATTCTGAATATCAGCATAAATCAAATCGTAAATTTGATCTACTTTTCCATTGCCCATACCTTGCTCAGTATAAAGTAACAAAGCGTCTTTATCTAGCTTTTCTATATCGATACTGAAATCTTCTGAATTGCCAATTAAAGGTTTTATTTGTAGTATATAGAGCTTGCTTTTCCCTTGCTTATCTTTATTCAAATCCACCGCAAATTCAATTTCAACAGGCGCTCCAATGGCTTCTTTAACCACATCCAAAACCATTTCCAAGGAACGGGCCAACGGAATATAATTGTGCTTTAAAACATTGGCGAAATTTAAAATTTTAGGTCCTGCATGATGATCACCCGAATACAGTTGATCATTGTTAGCATCGTAAACAGAAGCGCAATGTTTTAATGTTCCATGCTTTTCGGCTTCCATAATATCCATCCGAACCAAACCCGCATTTTCACCTTCCAAAAGATTCAGTTCCTCATCGTTTAACCGGACGGCATAAAAATGGACTTGCGAATTTTTTACCAACGACTTAGTGGTATAATTTTCGAGCGTTGGATATTTCGGAGAAAAACGATAGGATTTCTCACCTTCGACCACATATTTCCCAAGTCCCAACGCGATATTGGCAAAACCTTCTTCCGGCTTCATATGCCCAATAGGATAATAATTATGCGATTGTGCCACACCGCTAATATGCGGATAATAGACATCATCATATTGATTTCCAACGGCTTCTTGTATAATTATAGCCATTTTTTCTTCTTCAATTTTATAATTAATGGCTTCTACATAAGCAATGGAAGTATCCGAATAAATGGAAGCATAAACTAGTTTTATGGCATCGCACAATTGTTGTAAGCGAACCTCCGGATCAGAGTGGTGGTTAGGTAAAATATAGGTATCAAAAATACCGGCAAAAGGTTGCGACAAGCTATCTTCGAGCAAACCCGATGAGCGAATGGCCAAGGGTTTATTCGTTAAATCGATGACACGACGCAACTTTACCCTTATTTTTTCGCTCAGCGATCCCTGGATAAACAATTTCTTAATCTGCAAGTTGGATGAGGCTTTTTTCATTTTCTCGCGCAGTTGATTGCGTTCCATAAACTGGTCATATTCGTCGGTACCAATAATTAAAGTCGAAGGAATAAGAATATGAATATCGGGCAAAATTTTTGTAAAATCGAAATTATACAAGAGGCTGTTAAAGAAAGCAAGACCTCTTCCCTTTCCGCCCAACATGCCTTCCGACAGGATAACAATATTGGAAGAATCCAAGATTTCATCGTCTTCTTCAAAAGGAATAAGTTTTCCTTTTTTTTGTTCGTTTCTAAATTTAGAAATCGTTGAAATCAAATAATTACGGAGCGCTTTACCATCTTTAAAATCGGCTACTTTAGCCGGATTAATAATACGCGCAACTTGGATTTCGCCACGCGCTTTTAACCACAATGAAAAATGATTTTCACTTGCGTGATAGATCAAAGACTCGTCGGGAATCAAGCGCAATTGTTCCTGAAACTCTTTGAGTGTATGGGCTACAGCAATTTGATTTCCGTCTTTATCTTTGTAAAAGAAATTCCCAAAACCCAAATACCTCATAATAAACTGCCTGAAATCCTGAAATAAACTGGGCGAATTTTTATCGATAAACGAAGTGTTTAATGCCAATGCTTTCGTTCTATTGCTCTTGTTCGACGATTGAATAATAATAGGCAAATCTTTTACTTGCTGCCTGATATGGTTTACCAAATTAAACCCGGCTTCGCTGTTTAAAACGCCATTTTTGAAAAACTTTACATCTGTAATTAGGCAGAGCAAAAACTCTTTGTATTTGGTAAAAATCTCAAGGGCTTCTTCGTAAGATTGAGTTAGAATAATTTTAGCCCGAGCACGCAGTCGAAGCACTTTATAAAGCTCGTCGGTAGCCACATCATCAATAATGCGTCGGGTCTGATCCATCACAATATTATAAAGCATAGGCAGATAAAGCGAGTAATATTTTGGATCGTCTTCAACCACCAAAATAACCCGAACCAATCCTTTGTTTGTGTCGTTTTCTAAATTTATTTTGTCTTCCAACTGTTTAATCATAGTAAAAAACACGGAAGACTTGCCGTTCCAGATAAATACTTTATTGATATTTTCGTGCTTTCTCGTGCTGTATTCGGCAATATCTCTATTGCTGTTGAGCAACAAAAAAACAGGCAAATAGGGGTATTCCTGCTTTATTCTTTTGCTGTAATTATCAGGCATTTGCCTATCGATTCCTTTCATTATAATTACCAAATCGTAATGCTTAACACTTAAGGTTTCTAGCGCTTCTTCTAAAGATGAAACACCGGCAATACGCGGAACGGAAGTCAGATGAAGTTGATAATATTTACCCAAAACCTGTTCGGAAAAACGCCCTTCTTCTTCTATGCTATAAGCATCGTAAAGATTGGCGATAAGCAAAATTTCTTTTACTTTAAAAGGCATTAAATCGTGGTAAATATCGCGTGCATAATTACTTCGGTTTAAATAACGTTGCAGCAATTGTTTGTTGGCTATGCTTTGATCGGGAAAATAGGACGAGGCGGGAACGCTTACATAATCGCCTTTTATTTCACTTTTCGAACGGGCTTCAAAACTATTGAAATAGCCTTCTAAGCGAGAAACTATTCTCTCCAACAAAATGTTTTCTCGTTCTAAAAAAGGGCCGTAATCTGCTTCTTCAAAATTCTGAAAATAACAGACATCGATAAAACCAATTTTGCCATTAATGATTCTAAAGCGTTTTTTTAAATGGTATTTTGAGTCTCTCTTTTCGCCTGAAAAAAAATCCTTGCCATCGAAATGAATATGAACGAGTGCATAGGAAGGATATTGAAAATAGTCGGGTAAAATGCCCGCAATTTGTTCTAATAATTGATTCGATGACTTCCGCTCTTTTAATAAGGAAGTAATTTTATTCAAGCAAGCCAAAACCTGAAGATTTTCGGTAGGAATGTTAGCATCGTCTATATTGATTTGATGGTCATCATTATCCATTTCAAGACTGATTTTGAACTTAAGCGCTCACAATTTAAGCAATTTTTCTGAATGAATGAATGGGAAAGTGAACTCAAAATTGTATATTTGTCAGACACTTAGGCACTAAAAAATAAAAAAACGTGATAAGCCTTCTTATTAAAGACGACTACCCTATTGTTTCGGAAAGCTTAAAATCGCTCTTGGCTTCGGCCAAAGATATTGTTGTAGAAACCACCTTGCCTTCTCTACCCAATTTCGATGCAAAAGGAAAACTTATTCAGCCCAATATCATTTTATTTGTAGCGCACCAAGGAAGTGCAGAAGAAACTTTGCATATAAAACGATTTAATCGGAATTTTGAGCGCGCTAAAATTTTAGTCTTAAGTTTCTCCGTCAACGAATCCTTTATTTTACAAGCGATAAAAGCCGGAGCGAAAGGAATTCTTACCAAAGACACCAATGCCAATGAGCTTATCGAAGCGGTTTATACGTTAAGAAGCGGTTATGATTATTTTGGCAAATCCATTACCCAAGTTCTACTGAATTCCTATATAAAAAAAGCGGGACAAAACGAAAATGAAGCGTTCAATAAGCAATTGAAAGCCCTGTCTGAAAGAGAAATGGATGTATTAAAACTTTTTGCAGAAAGTTATACGAATCAAGAAATTGCCGATAAATTGTTTATCAGTATTCGCACCGTAGAAAGCCACAAAAACAATATTATGCGTAAAATAAATCTGCGCACAACAGTAGATTTGGTAAAATTTGCTATTCGAAACAATTTAATTCAGATTTAAAAAATCGTTTTATTTTGCCAGAAATAAATAGAGGCATCACCAAAAAACTTTGCTAATTATTTGTTAAATAATGTGTTTATTTAAAGAATTGGAAATCAATTACGCATTAAGACCTTATTTTTGCCCTATAATTTAGAATCTAAATCCTATGATAATTACAAAAAATAAAGTCGCTTCACTTACATACACCCTAACATTAAACGATTTCGATGGCCAAGTTATCGAAACTATCGGAAAAGATCAGGCCGTAGAATTTTTATTCGGAGTAGGAAAACTATTGCCTGCTTTCGAATCTGCATTAGAAGGGGTAAAAGAGGGCGAAAATTTCCGTTTTAAAATTCCTGCCAACGAAGCTTATGGCAATTTTAATCAAGAGGCTATAATTGAACTTTCGAAAGAAATCTTTAAGCGCGATGGGGAAATTAATAATGAAATTCTTTTTATCGGAAACGAAATCCCAATGATGGATCGCAATGGAAAAAGAATGAATGGCATTGTAAAAGAAGTAAAAGACGATGTTGTTGTGATGGATTTTAATCATCCAATGGCAGGTAACGATCTGTATTTTAAAGGAATAGTTGCTCAGGTTAGAGATGCTTCGTATGAAGAATTAAATCCACCACAAGGCGGCTGTGGTTGCGGAAGTGGTGGTGGAGGACACCATCATAACGGTGGAGGATGTGGCTGTGGTTCTTCCGAATCGGAAGGCGATAGTTGCTGCTCAACGCAAGATGGTCACGGTGAGCATGGTGGCCATGGCGGATGTGGCTGTGGAGCTTAAAAAATAAAAGCGGTCCTTTTTTTAAAGGGCTGCTTTTTTATTTTAACACTATTTATTTTATTCGCATCGTTGAATCTTACCTTGACATTTGTTTTTCTATTATTTTTGCGCAAAATAATAGACAATCACATGCAACACTACGCAAGATTATATACTCCAGTTTTTCTCTTATCGGCTATTCTTTTAATGAATAGTTGTAAACAAATAGAAAATATTAGCAAGAAATCAGAAAACCGAAAACTTGTTAAAGAACAAATAGCCGAATCAACGGCATTTTCTGATGCCGATTTTACAGACGATCTCGTTCTTAATGCTGATTTCGACACGCTTCTTCAGCCCAGTGCGGATAGTTTAAGCGAAGTAAATCAAGTATTCGATACCCTCGCTTTTTTGCATTTTTTTAATAATAAATTCGGATCGCAAGACACACTGGCAGAAGACCTTAGTTTAATGAGTGGTTCTGCTATTTTGCAACAATTGGATAGCTTAGCTGCACTTAAGATATTCGACCGCTATTTTTTCGAAAAAGACACTTCTGTTTTAAATGTGTATCGCTTTAAACCCGAAGATCGTCCGGTATATTCTGATTCTGTATATGCCTTACGTATAGGTGTTCTCAACGCACAAACACCTATCGATTTAGAATACAATCAACACGTAAAAGGATATATCAATATGTATGCGGGAAAAGGTCGTAAACAAACTGCACGCATGTTAGGTTTGGCCGAAATCTATTTCCCTTTGTTTGAGGCTGCACTCGACAAATACAATATTCCTTTAGAAATAAAATACCTTTCTATAGTTGAAAGCGCTTTAAATCCAACTGCCGGAAGTCGTGTTGGAGCAAAAGGGCTATGGCAATTTATGTATGCTACGGGCAAAATGTACGGATTGAATCAAACATCTATGGTTGATGATCGTTTCGATCCTTACAAAGCTACGGAAGCCGCCTGTCAGTATTTACTTGATCTGTACGCTATTTATCACGACTGGAATTTGGTTTTAGCAGCTTATAATTCAGGTCCGGGCAATGTAAACCGAGCTATTCGTCGAGCCGGAGGTTTAAAAAATTATTGGGCGATATGGCCATATCTTCCTCGCGAAACAAGAGGTTATGTCCCCGCATTTATTGCTGTGAATTATATATTTAATTATGCCGCAGAACACAATATTTATCCGGACGATCCGGGAATTTTAGCAACTGAAATTGATAGCATTACGGTACGCGATGTCCTTTCTTTTGACCAAATAGCCGAATTTATGCGACTCCCAATTGAAGATGTTGTATTTCTAAATCCGGCATATAAAGAAGGGATTATACCTGCTGTAAACGGGAAAGAATATGTGCTTCGACTACCACGTCAACATATCAATTATTTTATCGATCACGAAGATAGTTTGTACGCTTTTAAATCGAAAAAAGGAATAGAACATGATAAATTAATTGCTAAAATAAAAGAAGCAAAACAACGAAGCATCCATATTGTTAGAAGTGGCGAAAATTTAGGTTTAATCGCCCAAAAATACCATACCTCTGTTTCTCGCTTACAATCTTGGAACGGATTAAGAAGTTCGCGCATTTATCCCGGGCAAAAGCTCATCGTTTATAATCCCGGTAATGTTCCTTCAGCAAGTAACTCTTCGGTAAGTCATAGCACAAGTTCGAGCGATTTTCACAGTGTAAGATCAGGAGAAAATCTTGGCCTTATTGCTAAAAAATACGGGGTTTCTATTGCCCAAATCAAAAGCTGGAATAACATCAACGGAAATTTAATAAAACCCGGGCAAAAGCTACGCATTAAGCCTATGGCTCAAAAAGGGCAATCTGTATCAAAAAATACAGATCAAAAAATAATATTCCACACGGTGAGAAGCGGCGATACCCTTTGGGAGATAGCCAAAGAGTACAACTCAACGGTAGACAGTATTCGTGAATTAAATGAAATGGGAAGCTCTAGTCAGTTGAAACCCGGACAGAAACTCAAAATAAGAAGTCGATCTTAGGCGCTTTTTTGGAATGGTTTTTGCTTTTTTACCCTCATTCTAATCGTGGATGCTATTTTTGTATTTTATTAAAACCCATTACAAATGAAAAAGCACATTTCTTATTTATCGGTATTATTACTTAGTCTCTTTTTGTTTTCCTCTTGTAAAGATGACGTAAAAAATAAAGGAAAGGTAGCATCAACCGGAGGCCCAAACGAAATTCTGGTTATTACCCAAAATACCGGAGTATGGAATGGCGAAATGGGGGATAGTGTTCGGGTAGCTTTTGCAAGTGAAATGCCCGTATTGTCGATTCCGGAACCGGAATTCAGCCTTGTCAATATCAATGAAAAATCACTCGATAAAAAGATGTTTAAAACACATCATAATTTATTTATCATCGAAATAAACAAGAACCTGAAGTCTGCTTTTATCGAAACCAGAAAAGATTTGTGGGCATCGCCGCAGATTGTGATCAAAATAAATGCCCCTTCGATAGAAACTTTTTTGCAAGTTTTTGAAGAAAATAGAAATACAGCACTCGAACTTTATCGCGAAAACGAACGTCAAAGGATTATCAATTCTTATGCTTCAAAGTTTAAAGATGTAAATGTTTTTCGCGATTTACGCAAAGATTTTAATATAGAAATGACTGTGCCTAAAGGATATAAAGCCGCTGTTTTAGAAGATAATTTTGCCTGGATAAGAAAAGAAACTACGAGCACATCGATGAGCATTCTGGTTTATTCTTCGCCCTATACGGACACGACCGATTTTAATCCAAATAAAATCAAACAAAGCAGAAATTTACTGACTAAAAGAAAAATACCGGGACCAACCTACGGTTCCTATCAAAAAATAGCGGATGAATATATTCCTGTTCAAAGTCGACAGATTAATTTCAATGGCAATTATGCTATAGAAATGCGGGGTTTATGGGATCTGGAAAACGACTTTATGGGTGGCCCTTTTATTTCGTATACATTTCTTGACGAAGCACATAACAAAATAATTACGCTAGATGGATTTTTATATGCTCCCAAACAGAAAAAAGCAGTAATGTTGCGCGAATTAGAAGCTATTCTCTGGTCGACTAAGCTTGTAAAAGATTAGGCCTTCATCATACTTGCAGCCACTTTTGTAGTTATTTTACGCGGCGAAAAACGCTGCATAAAACTTAAAAACCGATTCTTGGAGCCATAGATGGCTATCGTTTTTTTCTTGATCATCGCTTCATAAGCAAAATCAGCTACAAGAAAAGCCAATGGAGCTCTGGAAAATAACTTCTTATTGTCTTCCATGCCAGCTGTATCCTGAAATTCGCTGCGTGTAGCACCCGGGCAAACGGCAGTAACATAAACGCCAAAGGGTTTCAGTTCATAAGCAATGGCTTCCGAAAATTGCAAAACATACGCTTTTGTGGCTGCATAGACAGCAAAATTGGGAACCGGTTGAAAAGCGGCCGTTGAGGCAATATTTAAAATATGGCCAAAACCTTTTTCTATCATCAAAGGGGCAAATAAACGACTCAATTTGGTAAGCGTAAGCATGTTTAAGGTCATCATGATTTCAATTTTGCTTATCTCTTCGAGACTAAAAGCACCATAATCACCTATACCGGCATTATTCACCAAAATGTCGATATGAATATTTTCTTTCTGAATTCTTTCAAAAAGCCGTTCGGCACTATCCTTTTTAGATAAGCTCATAGGGATAACTATCGGATCCAGATTATAATTGGTTTTTATTTCATCAGCTATCATATCGAGCAAGGTTTCTCGTCTTGCTACCAATATCGGACGATAATTATTTTCGGCTAAAACCAAGGCAATTTCTCGCCCAATACCACTAGATGCACCGGTAATTAATGCTGTTTTCATTTTTTTATGCGTTAATTAGAACTTTTTTTTACTTATTAACCGGCACAAAACGGCCGTTAAACTTGGTTTTGTAACTAAAAGTTGAGGATAAATTTGCGTTAATTTATCTATAATAATTTAGCTATTTATAAGAACCTTATACCTTTAATAAGCATAACGAAGATATAAAAAAAATTGAACAAGCAAATTTATAGGCTAATATTCTATATTTGTTCTGTTCAAAAAAAAATCTAAAATAAACAAACATTAACCATGAAACATTTTTTAGTACTGACTAGTCTTTTGCTGGTTTTTCTAACTTCTTGCAAAACCGAAGAAGAAAAATTAGTGGAAAAAGCGCTTAAAATTCACGAAAAAGCAACAACTATCGATTCGCACACCGACACTCCCCTGCTTTTTACAAGAGAAGATTTTGATGTTGCCGTTCGGCACGATCCTTACGAAAGTTCAACGAAGGTAGATTTTCCGAGGATGAAAGAAGGCGGTTTGGATGGTATTTTTATGGCCGTATTTATAGGACAAGGATCGAGAGATTCTCTGGGCCATGCCAAAGCCTATGCCAAAGCCAACCAAATTTTTGATTCTATTTATTCTGTTGTTGAAAGAAATAAGCCTATCGCCACACTTGCTTTTACGTCTAACGCTATTCATGCAATAGAAAAGGAAGGAAAAAGAGCCGTTTATATGGGTATAGAAAACGGCTATGCCTTAGGCGGAGATATTAACAATACCGAATATTTTTACAATAGAGGTGCACGCTATATCACTTTATGCCATACAAAAAACAACGATATTTGCGATTCAAGTACAGACACTGTAGAACATAATGGCGTTAGTGATTTTGGAAAAAAAGTAATTGCAGAAATGAACCGATTGGGCATGCTCATCGACGTTTCGCATATTTCGGACAAGTCGTTTTACGATGTAATTGAGCAAAGCGCTATGCCTGTAATAGCTTCACATTCAAGCGCTCGGGCTATTTGCGATTCACCAAGAAACTTAACCGATGCTATGCTAAAAAAACTGGCTGAAAACGATGGTGTGGCCCAAGTTTGTATTTTAAGTTCTTATGTTAAAACCACGCCCACAAACCCGCAAGCCGATAGCATGCGCATGGCTATTCGGAAAAAATACAACAATTACGAAGACCTTAGCGATGAAGAACAAAAAGAAGCCGGCCAAGCCTGGCGTTCGATAAATAAATTATTTCCTCCTGTTTTAGCAACCGTTCAAGATGTGGTGGATCACATCGATCATATTGTTCAAGTAGCAGGAATCGATCATGTAGGTATTGGTACCGACTTCGATGGCGGCGGAGGCGTTGAAGGTTGCTACGATGTTAGCGAATTACCCAATATTACTATAGAATTGGTAAAAAGAGGTTATTCCGAAAACGATATAATGAAAATCTGGGGAGGAAATTTCTTACGCGTTTTAAAAGCCAATGAAACTTTAGCTCAGCGCTAAAACCAAGTCTAAATAAACAAATAAAGCCCGACAAAATCGGGCTTTTTTTGTTTTTCGGGATACTTTTTAAATTTCCTCTGTCTCCACAATCTTTGCTAAAACATCAGCATAAGGAAGAAACAAGTATTTCTTCCCTTCGAAATCGACTTCAGTTCCGGCAAATTTCTTGTAAAACACGGTATCGCCTTCGCTAATCCCTGCATTTTCAACAGCTCCAATAGCAACTACTTTTGCATATTGAGGTTGTTCTTTTGCTGAGTCCGGAATAATAATTCCCGAAGCTGTTTTTTGCTCTTTTTTATCCTCTGAAATGTCCAATAATACATTGTCATTTAATGGTTGTAACTCTTTCATATCTATTCTTTTTTCAATTTACAAAGTTATTCTTTTAAGCGCCAATGCCTAAAAGCGAATTAATTTTATTTTTATCAAAACCAACAATTACTTGACCACTGATATCGGTTTGCGGAACACCTTGTTGACCGCTCTTTTTCACCATAGCTTCAGCCGCTTTTTGATCTTTCGATACATCAATATCCGTATATTTTATTCCATGAATATTTAAATGATTCTTTAGTGTAGTACACCAAGAACAACTCGGCGTGGAATATACGGTTACTCTTTTTTGCTGCTTAGCTCCTTCTCTATTCGATTTTGCAACATACAAATTACGCTCAAAAACGGAGGAATAATAAGGGATATCATTGCATCCTTTATAGGTATTTTTAAAAATTCCTTCTTCAAACGATAATAAAACAGGGGCTGTGGTAATTTCATATTTAGGATGAATATCACGAACTGTTTTCACATCAACTGTAAAAACAGCAGTTTTATCATCGAGCGCTTTTTCTAGGTTGCGTAAAGCACATTCACTTACGTTTGAACCGCTCTTGTAAATAAAAAGAAAAGCGTTCGGCTGATCTTTTAATTTTTCTTGCCATTCAGTGTAAGATTTAATTTCGACTGTTTTCATTTATCTAGTTTAGGTTTTGTTCCGATTTTACAAGGATTGTGCCATGACCATCATGCTGAAATTTTGGCAGAATAAAACAAAAAGCCAATGCAATTAAGTGCTATTTTTGTAAAAACAATGAGTAAAACAAAAAAGAAATATTATACGGTTTGGAAAGGCCATAAAAGAGGCGTTTACGAAAGCTGGCCCGATTGTCAAAAACAAATTAAGGGGTTCGAGGGGGCTGTTTACAAATCTTTTCCAAGTTTAGAAATGGCACAAAATGCCTTAAACGGAAATCCTTCTGATTTTTTAAAGCGCTCTACTAAAGAAGTTTACGATAAATCAGCCGCTTATGCTATGCGCTTAAAAAATGAGGAAATAGAATGGAATAGTTTGTCGGTTGATGCTGCCTGTAGCGGTAACCCGGGTATTTTAGAATACCAAGGTGTGGATACCAAATCGGGGATTCGACTGTTTCATTTAGGTCCTTTTCCCGAAGGAACCGTAAATATAGGTGAGTTTTTGGCGATCATTCATGCACTTGCCTACCTAAAAAAGCAAAACTCATCAATACCTGTTTATACCGATTCAATCACCGCTTTGAGTTGGCTTCGCAAAAAACACGTCAATACTAAATTAGTACGAAACGAAAAAAACGAAAAACTCTTTCAGCTTGTCGATCGCGCCTTATTTTGGTTGCATAATAACACCTACACGAACAAGGTGATAAAATGGGATACCAAACGTTGGGGCGAAATTCCCGCTGATTTCGGACGAAAATAAATAGCCCTTTCAAAATCATTGCTTAACTAACGGAATCGGAATCGTTTGCAGAAATATAGTTCCGTTTTAGCTTTGTTAAGTGTGGAATTATTCGGTACTTTGAAGCTCGAAATTAATTTAAAAATAAAAATATTATGTCTACAATTAAAGTTGGGATTAACGGATTCGGAAGAATCGGTCGATTGGTTTTTCGTGCAGCAATGAAACAACCAAATATTGAAATCGTTGGGATTAATGACCTTATTGAAGTTGAATATATGGCTTATATGTTGAAATTCGACTCTGTTCATGGTCGTTTTGATGGCGAAATTGAAGTGAAAGACGGAAAATTAGTGGTTAACGGAAAAGCCATTCGTGTCACTGCAGAAAGAAATCCTGCTGATTTAAAATGGAATGAAGTAAATGCGGAATATGTGGTTGAATCAACAGGTTTGTTTTTAACCAAAGAAAAAGCGCAAGGCCATTTGGATGCCGGAGCAAAAAAAGTAATTATGTCAGCTCCATCAAAAGATGATACCCCAATGTTTGTAATGGGCGTAAATAACAAATCGTATAGCAATGATATGCATATGGTTTCAAATGCTTCTTGTACAACAAATTGTCTAGCTCCAATTGCCAAAGTTTTAAACGACAATTATGGCATTACCGAAGGCTTAATGACAACCGTACATGCCATGACAGCAACACAAAAAACGGTTGATGGACCAAGTATGAAAGATTGGCGCGGTGGAAGAGCGGCTTCTTTAAACATTATTCCAAGTTCAACGGGAGCCGCCAAAGCGGTTGGAAAAGTAATTCCTGAATTGAACGGTAAATTAACCGGAATGGCTTTTAGAGTTCCTACCGGAGATGTTTCGGTTGTTGATTTAACTTGTAAATTAGCAAAAGGAGCTACTTACGAAGAGATTAAAGCCGCAATGAAAAAAGCTTCTGAAAACGAACTAAAAGGAATCTTAGGATATACCGAAGAAGATGTGGTTTCGCAAGATTTTGTAGGTGCAACTTGTACTTCCGTTTTCGACGCCAATGCCGGTATTTCATTAAACGATCATTTTGTAAAAGTGGTTTCTTGGTACGATAACGAAATGGGTTATTCAACCAAAGTTGTGGAATTGCTTATGTATATGGATTCGGTAAAATAATCCTTTATCAAACCCCATTAAAACCTCATTTTGAAAATACAAAATGAGGTTTTTTATTTTCCGACAAAGCATTTACTTTTGCAAAAAATGAACACCGTGCATTGGGAAGAACGAACCGAATTATTGATTGGAAGTGAAAAGCTGAATCGGCTTAGAAACGCGCATGTAATTGTAGTTGGATTAGGCGGAGTTGGCGCTTATGCCGCTGAACAATTGGTCCGTGCGGGCATAGGTAAAATAACAATAATCGATGGTGATACTATTCATCCGAGCAATAGAAACCGGCAATTATTGGCGATGAAAAGCACGGAAGGAAAAGGGAAAGCCAACTTAATGAAAACACGCCTTTTGGATATCAATCCAAAGTTAGAAATTCAAGCCTATCAAGAATATATGCGCGAGGAGCGTATTGATGAAATTATGGCTGAAAAATACGATTATGTCGTGGATGCCATCGACACTTTATCGCCTAAAATAAGATTGATAAACAAAGCTTTGCATAATGGTCATAAACTGATTAGCTCCATGGGAGCCGGAGGAAGAATTGATCCTTCAAAAGTACAAATAGCCGATATAGCAGAATCGTATAACGACCGTTTAGCTCGCCTTTTGCGAAAACGATTACGTCATTTTAGTATTTACAAAGGCTTTCAGGTCGTTTTTTCTTCGGAATTAGTAAGCCCGGAAAGTGTTATGTTTGTTGAAAACGAAGCCAATAAAAAAACAACGGTAGGAACCATTTCTTATATGCCGGCTATTTTCGGAAATTTTATGGCTTCGGTTGTGATTCGCGACATAATGCAGACGTAAAACAATAACCCAATCTTTTTATACTTCTTTAATCAGCCTTTTCGAATTGCTTAAATAGGACTTTATTTTATCGGCTAGTAAATCACCGTCTCCATTGTGAAAAACAGTATGGATGGGGATATACAACAAAGGAATTTCGTTAAAAAGATACATTTTATCAAAATCTTTCAAACGCATAATGTCTTTTTCCGTTGTGACCAGTATTTTGTTTTTGCCAAAAATATTATTGTACGCTTTTAGTATTTCTACGACGTCTTTTTGATTAAAATGGTGATGATCAGAAAAAGTAAGTACAGTCAATTCTGAACAAATCTGACGAAGATGATCTTGCAAAGGGTAATTATTGGCGATGCCGGTAAACAAAATAATATTTGCATAACGTTTTTTTAATCGCCCTAAATTAAAGAAAGAATAGGGAATCAAATCGCCGTATTCAATTTTAGAAAACAGCAGAAGCTGATGTTTTTTCAGATGCAACTCACCGGCTATTCTACGGCGGGTTATAGGCGATAAAGTAATGGGTGTTTTTGTCACCACTACAATATCAGCCCGCTCAGCTCCAAATCTAAATTCGCGTAAACTCCCGGAAGGAAACACATAATTATCCGTATATAAACGATAAAACTCGGTCAACAAAATATTTAATCCGGGCTTAATATAACGGTGCTGAAAAGCATCATCAAGCAAAACCAAATCCAAATCAGGAACACTTTTTATTAATTCTTGTACACCTTTATTCCGATTCTCAGAAACAGCTACATGAATAGAATCAAATTTAAGTGCATATTGCAAAGGCTCGTCTCCTATGGCAATCGCTTTCGAGTTTTTGTTGGCAAGTACAAAACCTTTGGTTTTTCTTCCATAGCCCCTACTCAAAGCCGCCAGTTTATATTCATCTTTAAGTAAACGGATAAGATATTCAATCATCGGTGTTTTTCCCGTACCTCCCATACTTAAATTACCTACTGAAATTATAGGAATTTGGTGTTCGATTTCTTTCAGTATACCCCAATCAAATAACTTGTTCCTTATCCAGGTAACTAATCCATAGAGCAATGAAAATGGCAATAAAAGCAAACCGTAGAAACTCACCAATGATTATTTTTACAAAGCGCGGAATAAAATTATGGCATCTTGTACGTCAGACAACCTTTTTCGTTACAATAATAGCTCTTTTTCAGTGATGTATTGTATTTTAGCAAAAACTTAATACCCATCCTATGAAAATTAAAGACTTATGTGATGCTTTAGAAGATTTAGCGCCTTTGCATTTGCAAGAAAACTATGACAATAGTGGTTTGTTAATTGGCGATAAAAACAAAAACGTGGAAAGAGCCATTGTTTGTCTTGATGTAACAGAAGAAATTTTGATGGATGCCATCGATGAAAATGCGGAATTGATAATCGCCCATCACCCACTCATTTTTAAATCGTTAAAAAAAATTACGGGCAGTAATATGGTTGAACGAATCATCCAAAAAGCGATTAAAAACGATATTGCTATCTATGCCATTCATACCAATTTAGATAATGTTTTTGAGGGTGTAAATCATATTCTGGGGCAAAAATTAGGTTTAACTGATTTGGAAATTCTACAGCCAAAATTGGAAACCTTAAAAAAGCTAAGTGTTTTTATTCCTAAAGCACACACCGATCATTTACTCAAGGCTTTGTTTGATGCCGGAGCCGGCTCGATAGGAAATTACAATTCGTGCAGCTTTCGTAGCGAAGGTCAAGGTTCGTTTCAAGCGCTGGAGGGAAGTCACCCTTTTGTTGGAGAAAAAAATCAAATACATTACGAAACCGAAAATAAAATCGAAGTTGTTTTCCCGAGCTATCTACAAAGCAACATCATACAAACATTAAAACAAAACCATCCTTACGAAGAACCTGCTTATGACATTTACCGTTTAGAAAATGAATGGCCTAAATCGGGAGCCGGAATGCTTGGATATTTAGCCAAACCCATGAGTGAGCTTGAATTTTTAACGTATTTAAAGAAAAAAATCGGAAGCTCCTGCGTTCGCTTTAGTCCTCTACTTGGAAAAAAAATAAAAAAAATTGCCTATTGTGGAGGTAGCGGCAGCTTTTTAATAAACGATGCTAAAGCCGCTGGAGCAGATGTATTTATAACGGCCGACATTAAATATCACGAATTTTTCGAGGGGAATAATCAACTGTTAATCGTGGATATCGGACATTATGAAAGTGAACAATTTACAAAACAACTTTTAGTTGATTATCTAAACAAAAAATTTCCTAACTTTGCAGTCCGAAATTCGGAACGTAATACAAACGTCGTTAATTACTTATAGTATAATATAATTCGAAAAAAAATGGCAAAGAAAAAGACGGAAGTTGAAGAAGAAGTAACTCCAGTTATTCAATATAAGAAATCAGAAGATGAAATTTCAAATGAAAAACGTTTGAATGCTCTTTATGCTTTGCAACACATTGATTCTCAAATTGATAAAATCAGAATTATCCGTGGCGAACTTCCTTTAGAAGTTCAGGATTTAGAAGATGAAGTTGCCGGACTGGAAACTCGTATTGACAATTATATTCAGGAAACTGCGCAGTTTGAACGTCAAATTGCTGAAAAAACAGCACAAATAACCGACAGTCAGTTGTTGATTAAAAAGTACGAAGAGCAACAAATGAATGTGCGCAATAACCGCGAATACGATTCTTTGTCGAAAGAATTGGAATTTCAAAATTTGGAAATCCAATTGGCTGAAAAGCGAATCAAAGAATATACGGCTGATTTAGAAGCTCGCAAAGAGGAAATAGCCAAATATACCGCAATAATAGAAGAGCGTAAACACGATTTGGAAATTAAAGTGGCTGAGCTCAACGACATTGTTGAAGAAACAAAAAAAGAGGAAGAAGAAATGATGCAAAAATCTGCCGAGTTAGAAGCTCAGATCGATCCTCGTTTATTAACCGCTTACAAAAGAATACGTGCAAATGCGCGTAACGGATTAGCTGTCGTTCAGATTGAAAGAGAATCTTGCGGAGGTTGTTTTAACAAAATTCCACCACAGCATCAGCTCGATATCAAAATGCATAAAAAAATTATTGTTTGCGAATATTGCGGTCGAATTTTAATCGATTCGGAATTTGCAGAACAAGTTCAAATAAATTAAACGGAAGAGGCTTTAAGGCCTCTTTTTTTTTGCGTTCAGCCTTCTTTTGTTTTTTTGTATTTTTGGTCAAAACTAAGCCTATGAAAATTATTATTACAGGCGCTACAGATGGCATTGGAAAACAAACCGCATTGGAACTTGCCCAATGTGGACATCAAGTTTTTATTCACGGAAGAAACAATCAACGACTTACAGAAACAAAAAACTGGATCTTGGATCAAGTTCCAAAAGCAGAAATCCAAACTTTCCTTGCCGACTTTGCTTCTTTAAAAGATGTGGCCGAATTTGCCAATCAATTACGGTCATTAAATACGAGCTTTGATGTCCTTATTAATAATGCCGGTGTAATTGAAAAAAAATTGACTTATTCGGCAGATGGTTTTGAACGCACTTTTGCAATTAATCATCTCGCTCCATTTTATTTAACGCTTTTGCTTCTTCCCCATTTAAAAAAGCAAACTTCGTGTAAAATAATAAACGTAGCCAGCGATGCACAAGCATCAACGATTGATTTTAATGCTTTGAATGCAGAAAAGGGATACAATACCTACGATGCCTACGCACTTTCTAAACTTTGTAATGTGTTGTTTACTTTTAAATTGGCTCGCGAATTAGACAAAAATCAAATCACTGTAAACGCTTTACATCCCGGTGTTATCAGTACCAAAATACTGCATGCCGGTTGGGGAATGGGTGGTGGAAGCTGGCATTCGGGCGCCGCAACATCGGTTTATTTAGCAACAACATCAAAAGAAGATCAGGGTTCAGGACATTATTATGTAAACAAACAAAAGGCCAGAGCAACAGCAGCAGCTTACGACCAAAAAAATCAAGATTTACTTTGGGAAAAGAGTTTGCTTATGTGCAAACTAAAACTTAGTTAAGCGAAGCATTTTCCTGTTCAAACAAAGTATTCATCACCATGGCCACGGCGCCTAACAGCTTTACATTTTCTTCCAAAGTAGAAGTAACAATCTCGGTATCCTGTTTTATTCTATGGATAGTATATTTATTTAAACTTTGCTGAATAGGATCAACCAGAAAATGACGTGCTCTAGCCACTTTTCCGCCAATAATAACCATTTCGGGATTAAAAATATGAATTAATCCCGCGATTCCTTTACCCAAATATCCTCCGGCTTTACTAATTAAATCAATAGCAAAAGCATCGCCGTTTTCTAAGTCTTCGATAATGGTTGATACATGAATTTCGTGTATATCGCCTTTTACTAATTCGGTAAGAATACTTTGTTTTCCTTCCAATATACCTTCTTGCGCTTGATGAATTAGTGCTGTTCCTGATGCAACCGTTTCGAGGCATCCTCTTTTTCCACAGGTGCACAAATCGCCATCGTCGACAACATTAATATGGCCCAATTCGCCGGCAAAACCACTTTTTCCTTCGTAAATCTTACCGTTTACAATCATGCCCATTCCAATGCCATCACAAATATTGATACAAAGCACATTGTTTTTATTACGGGCAGCGCCAAAGGCTTGTTCGCCAAGAGCCATAACGCGCGAATCGTTTCCAGTAAAGGTAGGAAGTTGGTAACGGTTTTGAAAAACTTCTTCTAAACTCAATCCGTCGATGAGCAAGTCGCTGTAAGTTTCTCCGGTTTTAGCTTCAATTAAACCGGGAAGCGAAATCCCAATACCTAAAAACTGACTGGTTTTATAATTTAAACGCGCGAGTAATTCATCCAACCTGTTAAAAATACCTTCAAATACTTGTTGCTTATTTTTAACATTATCAAAATAGGTTATAATTTCAGAAACTGCTTCGTTGCGCAAATTAAAAACGCCCATCTTTATCATTCTGCAATCAATATCAATACTAATAATGTATTTGGCATTTGGATTTATCCCATATAAATTGGGCCTTCGTCCGCCTATAGAATCGCCGTAACCTAAATCCTGAACAATTCCGAACTCTATCAATTCAAGAATTAATTTATTAATGGTTGGAGAGCTCATATTCGTTAGTTTGGCCAATTCCGGATTAGAAGCTTTCCCGTTTCTGTATAAATACTCGATTATAAAACTTTGTTGACGAAATCTTTTTAAGTCGGTATTTGAACCATTATTTTTAAAATCGGTTTGCAATAATAAATTGAGCATAATTTCGGCTGTGTTTTTATTAAGATGCTAAAATAACGAAATTTTTTTAGAAAGTTTCACGAATTCCTAAAATGTCACCTTCAAAATCGCTTTATGTTTTAAGGGCTATAAAAGGAAAGCGAGTACGAATGTTCTAGTTTCTAGGAATAGCAGCATATCCGTTAATTATTGTTAATAATGGCGAACTAAATTTTTTGAGCCACTATAAAAGTTTAA
>JBFHQD010000007.1:0-31810 GCA_041592395.1 Bacteroidales bacterium
TTCATGCAGCCATACCGCCCAATTTCTTGATGTTGAGATTTTGTCATTCTCCAGATTTAGAAATTCATTGGCAGGTACATTATCAGGTAAAATATAAGACCCTTCCGCTTTTAGCATTGCCGGAAAAATAATACAGTGAAATACGATATTGTCCTTACCGATAAAATGAACCAATTTCGAGGTGTCGTCTTTCCAATACTTTTACCAGTCTTTTCCCGTTTCTTTTGCCCATTCTCTACTTGCCGAAATATAACCTATAGGAGCATCAAACCAAACATACAGCACTTTTCCGTCGGCGCCTTCAACCGGAACTTTTACGCCCCAGTCCAAATCGCGGGTTACGGCTCTGGGTTGTAATCCATTATCGATCCAACTTTTGCATTGACCGTAAACCGTTGAACGCCAATCGTTTTTATGACCTTCGATAATCCATTCTTTCAACCAAGTTTCGTAATCGTTTAGGGGCAAATACCAATGTTTTGTTTCTTTTAGTTGTGGGATATTTCCGCTCAAAGCCGATTTTGGATTGATCAAATCCGTAGCACTTAACGAAGTTCCACAGCTTTCGCATTGGTCGCCGTAGGCTTTTTCATAAGCACAATGGGGACAAGTTCCGGTAATGTAGCGATCAGCTAAAAACTGTTTGTGCTCTTCATCGTAATATTGTTCGGTGGTTTGTTCAATAAAATCACCTTTTTCGTATAATTTTTTAAAAAATGCGGAGGCTGTTTCGTGATGTGTGGGGCTTGAAGTACGCGAGTAAATATCGAATGAAATTCCAAGCTCTTGAAACGATTTCTTGATGATTTTGTGGTATTTGTCTACAATATCCTGAGGACTAACACCTTCGTTTTTTGCTTTTATCGTAATAGGAACTCCATGTTCGTCTGATCCGCCAATAAATAAAACATCTTTGCCTTTCGATCGCAGATAGCGTGCATAAATATCAGCAGGCACATAAACGCCTGCTAAATGACCAATATGTATGGGTCCGTTTGCATAGGGCAAAGCCGATGTAATGGTATAACGTTCGAATTTTTTAGGATTTCCTGAGCTCATTTTCAATTTTTTTGGCAAAGATAAAGTTTAATTGCTTTTGCGCCTCTTTTCAAAGTTCAGTTTTGTACTAAACAGTTAAAACTATCTTTTTGGTTCGGTAAACATAAAGGCAAATGGTATGGCTAACATCGCAAATAAAGGAGCCAATTGAAAAACTTGCTGCAAACCAAGAATATCGGATAACCAACCAACAATAAGCGCCGCTATGGCTCCTAAAGCAAAGTTGATAGTCATATAAACCCCGTTTGTAAAACTTGGTCTTTCTGCATTTTTTTCTTGAACCAAAGCGAGCAGTACCGGTCCTGATCCGAAAATAAAAAAGCCAATTAAAATCAGCATAGCGATATTTAATAGGCCATTCGTATAATTATAAGCGAACATTAGAAAAGGAGTAACTAAAGCAATTATTATAAGTGTTTTTCTTCTTCCGATTTTGTCGGAGATGCCTCCGGCAACCAAACTACCGGCTGCTCCTGCAAACTCCAATATCGATAAGGAATAGGCGGCAACCCATAAAGATTCGCCTTGCGAAGTAATATAAACAGGTAAAAAAGTAATTAATAAGCCGCGCATTAAACCGCGCGTAAAAGAATAGCCGGTTAAAACGAGAAAAAAGCCTTTAAGCTCGATTATAGTTTGTTTAATATTTAGGTTTGCCGCCGGTTTTTTAAAGTCGATATTTTTTAATTTCCGTAAACGAAAAAATAAAATTACGGAGGCAAGAACTCCTGCCGGAATCAATCGGTAGGTGTTTTCTAAACCCCACCACGAAACAGCCGAAACGATAACGATTGGGCCAATGGCGCGAGCAAGTTCTCCGGCTACCATATAAAAGCTCATGCCCAAACCCGTTTTATTTCCTGCTACTTTTCTTATTAAAACCGGCCCCGGAACATGGAAAAAGGCAGAGCTAATTCCCATAATAAATAGAAGCAATGCAAGTTGCGCAAAACTAGATACCAATCCAATCATGCTCATACTAATTGCAGTAATGGCCGGAGTTAAAATGATAAAATAGCGCAACTCTTTTTTATCGACGATAAGCCCGATAAAAGGATTCAATAAGGAAGCTAATCGCTGAATAACGGTCAATATTCCGATTAAGAAAAAGTTGAGACTTAATTTTTCTATCAACAATGGAGTTAAGGGAGCCAAAAAGGACGAGTAGATATCATGCAGCAAATGTGCGGCTGAAATATCGGCTACTTTTGAGAAATGAAATTTTGTGTTTTTCAATAGGTCTGGTTTTTTCGTTGCAATTTTACAACTTTTTGAAGTATTATTTTACCCGGACTTTCTATTTAAAGCCATTTATTTTTAGCTACCTTTGCTGGTCACAATATCAAATTTATGAATACTTCAGTAGAAATTAGCTATTATCCCTTGAAGGAAGAGTTTATTCCGGCCATTTTATCTTTTATCGATCGGCTGAAATCTTATCCGGAAATTCATGTGGAGAAAAATGGAATAAGTACCCATGTTTTTGGAAAATATAGCCAAGTTATGAAGGCTTTAACCAACGAAATTGAAAAATCGTTTGAGATTCCTCATTCTGTTTTTGTTTTGAAAATTATCAATGCCGATTTAAGGACTTACAATTCTAAAAATGAATGAACTCATTGAATTTTTTATTCAACCTTACCAAACAGCGACAACTTTTAATATTATTCTGGAGTTTTTGGCAGCATTTTTTGGTGTAATTAGTGTTTTTTATGCCCGAAAAGAGAATATTCTTGTATATCCTACAGGCATAATAAGTACGGCAATCTATGTTTATTTGCTATCGCAATGGAATTTGTATGGCGATTTGATAATCAATATTTATTATACTTTGATGAGTATATACGGTTGGTATATGTGGAGCAAAGTCATTGATAGTCAAGATAATCATATCGAAATCAGTCGAACAAATTTAAAGGATAAGTTATTGGCCTTTGGCATTTTCTTGTTTACCTCGGCTTTTGTTATTTTTGTTTATCGCCATTTTGATGTAATGCCCTCGAAATTAGGTTTTCAGGATAGCGTAAATTATGCTATAGAAAAGCTCACCTCAGGGAATCTGGAAGATTTTAGATCGGCAACGCCTTTTCTTGATACATTTACAACAGGAATTTTCTTTGCCGCTATGTGGTTAATGGCGAACAAGAAAATCGAAAACTGGACCTTGTGGATTGCGGGCGATATTGTTTCTATACCTTTGTATTTTGTTAAAGGTTATGGATTTACAGGTGTTCAATACGCGATTTTTTTAGTATTGGCAATAATGGCTTATGCAAGTTGGCGTAGGAAAATTGAAGAACAAAAGCGAAAAGAAACAGATGGTTAAAAGAGTGGCCATATTAGGTCCGGAATCTACAGGAAAAAGTAAGTTGGCAGAAGATCTGGCGGCTTATTACAATACCGTTTTTGTGCCTGAATATGCCCGCGATTATTTATCGGGCTTGGGTAGATCCTACAACCAAAATGATTTATTGCAAATCGCCAAAAAACAACAAGAAAGTATCCGGTTTTACGAAACGAAAGCAAATAGCTTTTTGTTTATTGATACTGAGCTTATCGTTATTAAAATATGGAGCGAGTTCAAATATAAAAATGTACATCCTTGGATTTATAACGAAGTAAAAAAGCAAGCCTTCGATTTGTATTTATTAACGGATACCGATTTGCCTTGGGAAGAAGATCCTTTGAGAGAGCATCCGCATAAACGCGATCGCTTACTTAAACTCTATATTAAAGAATTGGAAAGAAGGAATTTTCCATATCATTTGGTTACAGGACTAAATAAACAGCGAACGTTAAATGCGATATCCATAATTGATCAATGCTTTCAGCTTTAATTTGTTTTAATTTTCCCTAAGGATTTCTAATTTTGCAAAAAATGCCATTATGTCTATCTCTGAAAATTTAATTAAGATTAAAAGTGAGCTCCCTAGCGAGGTTAAGCTTATAGCCGTTTCCAAAACCAAACCGGAATCCGATATTATGGAGGCTTATAATGCCGGACATAAATTTTTTGGAGAAAATAAGGTTCAGGAATTAGTCGATAAATACGAGCACTTACCTAAAGATATCGAATGGCATTTTATTGGTCATTTGCAAACCAATAAAGTAAAGTATATTGCACCCTTCGTGCAATTGATTCATGGCGTGGATAGTTTTAAATTGCTTAAAGAAATAAACAAGCAAGGCGCTAAAAATAATAGAGTTATCAATTGTTTGTTACAGTTTCATATCGCCAATGAAAAAGCAAAATTTGGTTTTTATAAGGATGAAGTCTTTGCGCTTTTAGCCAATGAAGAATTTAAAAGTTTAAAATTTGTTCAAATTGTTGGAGTTATGGGTATGGCAACCTATACGGATGATGAAAATCAAATTCGAAAGGAATTTTCAAACTTGAAAAATTATTTTCTTGAGATTAAAAAACGCTTCTTGCCACAGGCTTATTTTTCTGAAATTTCTATGGGCATGTCGGCCGATTATAAACTAGCCATTGAACAAGGAAGTACAATGATTCGTCTTGGCAGTTCTATTTTTGGCATTCGGTTTTATTCGAAATTTTAGCGTGGACAAAAATTATTTATTCAAAAAGCAGACCGGTAAATTTCGACTTCAACGCGCTGTTAGTCTATTAACATCAAATAATCAGTTAATTATGAGCGTAAATAATTAACTATGTATGCATATCAATTTAAATTCTTTCTAAATTATCAATCCCTTGATAAATAAAGATTTCGGTTCATAGACGACAAATAAATTTTGAGTATTTTTGCCCTAAATTTCAAAACATTCTAAAGATGGCAAAAATTAAAGGAGCAATAGAAGTAGATGTTGAAAAATGCAAAGGCTGCGGTGTTTGTGTTCCGGCTTGTCCTACTGATGTTATATTGCTAGCGAAAAATGTTAATGGCAAAGGTTACCACTATGCATATATGGAAAATCCGGAAGCCTGTATTGGATGCGTAAATTGCGCAGTTGTTTGCCCTGATGGAGTAATTTCTGTTTACAAGGTAAAAGTTGCTTAATAGTTTAAAATCTTAAAAAATACATAAGATATGAGTGAAGTAAAATTAATGAAGGGAAACGAAGCTGTTGCTGAAGCTGCTATTTTAGCCGGTGTTGATGCCTACTTCGGTTACCCTATCACTCCTCAATCAGAAGTCATAGAATACTTGATGGTAGAACGTCCTGAAGACCGTACAGGTATGGTTGTTTTGCAGGCCGAAAGTGAAATTGCCGCTATTAATATGGTGTATGGAGCGGCCGGTACCGGAAAAAAAGTAATGACTTCCTCATCTAGCCCGGGGGTTAGTTTAAAGCAAGAGGGTATTTCTTATATTGCAGGTTCTGAATTACCCTGCGTAATTGTTAACGTGGTTCGTGGCGGACCTGGTTTAGGAACTATTCAGCCTTCTCAGGCCGATTATTTCCAATCGACAAAAGGGGGCGGCCACGGTGATTATCGTCTTTTAGTGCTTGCTCCTGCATCTGTTCAGGAAATGGCTGATTTTGTTGATATTGCATTCGATTTGGCTTTTAAATACAGAAATCCGGTTATGATTTTATCGGATGGCGTTATTGGTCAGATGATGGAAAAAATCGTCTTACCTAAACAAAAACCGCGTTTAACAAACGAAGAAATTATCAAACGTTATGGTTCTTGGGCCACTACTGGAAAAACAAAGTCGCGTGAACGTAACATCATTACCTCACTTGAATTAGATCCTTATCGTCAGGAGGCTCATAATCATAAACTTCAGGAAAAATACCGTAAAATGGAGGAAAATGAAGTTCGTTATGAAATGATAAACTGCGAAGATGCCGATTATATTATTGTGGCTTACGGATCAAGTGCCAGAATTGCACAAAAAACGATGGATATGGCTCGAGCAAAAGGATTAAAAGTCGGAATTTTCCGCCTGATTACTTTGTATCCATTCCCTAAAAAAGAAATCAATGCCTTAGCCGATAGGGTAAAAGGATTTTTAGCTGTTGAGATGAGTGCCGGACAAATGATTGAAGATGTTCGTTTAGCTGTAAACGGCAAAGTGCCGGCTGAACATTATGGTCGTTTTGGTGGAGTTATTCACTCTCCTGAAGAAGTGTTAACTGCTCTCGAGCAAAAAATTATTGGAGGATAAAAAATGGACATAAAAGAGATAATAAAACCCGAAAATTTAGTTTACAAAAAAACTGAATTAATGACCGACAATCCATTGAGCTATTGTCCGGGCTGTGGTCATGGTACCGCACACCGAATTACAATGGAAGTTGTTGAAGAAATGGGAATTTGGGAAGATACCGTTGGTGTTGCTCCTGTTGGATGTTCTGTTTTGGCTTACGATTTTATGAATATCGATATGACCCAAGCAGCCCACGGTAGAGCCCCTGCTGTGGCTACGGGCATAAAAAGAGTTTGGCCCGAAAAATATGTTTTCACTTACCAAGGCGATGGCGATTTAGCTGCTATTGGAGGAAATGAAACGCTGCATGCATGTAACCGTGGAGAAAATATTGTGATTATTTTTATTAATAATGGAATCTACGGAATGACCGGAGGACAAATGGCTCCAACTACACTGCCCGGAATGAAATCTTCTACGTCGCCTTATGGACGCGAAGTGGCAACGATGGGTCACCCTTTAAAAATGACCGAATTGGTAGCCCAATTGCCCGGAACTTATTTTGTTACGCGTCAAGCTGTTCATACTCCAAATGCAGTTCGTAAAGCAAAAAAAGCCATTCGCAAAGCTTTTGAAGTTCAGAAAGAGAAAAAAGGCTTAGCCTTTATCGAAATCGTTTCGAATTGTAATTCTGGATGGAAAATGACTCCAACAGATGCGAATGATTGGATGGTGGAAAATATGTTCCCCTACTTTCCATTAGGCGATCTTAAAATTGATGGTGAACTCGTTAAATAATCTTTCAAAAATTAAGTATTATGACTGAAGAAATGATTATCGCAGGTTTTGGTGGACAAGGTGTCCTTTCTATGGGTAAAATCCTTGCCTATTCCGGAATTATGCAAGACCAAGAAGTTAGCTGGATGCCTTCTTATGGCCCTGAAATGCGTGGTGGAACAGCCAATGTTACTGTTATTATTAGTGATGAAAGAATTAGTTCACCAATATTAACAAACTTCGATACGGCTATTATCCTAAATCAGCAATCGATGGATAAATTTGAAAAATCTGTAAAACCAGGTGGAGTACTTATCTACGATCCTAACGGAATTTTAAATCATCCCAAGCGAACCGATATTAAAATTTATACGATCGAAGGAGCAAAATTAGCTTCCGAAATGGGTAATCCTAAAACATTTAATATGATCGTGTTGGGCGCTTTTATGAAGGTAAAACCTATTGTTCAGCTCGAAAATGTAATTAAAGGACTTAAAAAGTCGCTTCCCGAAAGACATCATAAATTGATTCCTTTGAATCAAGATGCCATTACCATGGGAATGAAAAACGTTGTAGAAAAATAACTTTTTGAAAATGGTAAGAGGGGATAATTCGAAAGGATTATCCTCTTTTTTTTGCCTGCAAGTCTTTTGAAGTCAAAATCCATTTAAGCAATACACTTGTTTTGTATATTAGCCAAAAGTAAAAAAATGAAATTCATCGAAAATTATAAAGCGAAACTAAAAAAGAAATCGAAAGGCAGTTGGGCGAGTGATATTCTATTTTTATTACTCCTACTTGCATTGATATTTCCCGCTACCCGAAATCCAATCGTGGTCTTTGTTAAAAGAGCCACTTTGTTTGGCCCTTCAGTATCAGCGCATGACAATTTTGGCAAACTTAATGGCAATGATTTACAATGGCAATTGATAAATCCTGATAATCAAATAATAAGACTGGCAGATTTAAGCGACAAACCGATATTTATTAATTTTTGGGCAACGTGGTGTGCGCCTTGTATTGCCGAAATGCCTGCTGTCGAAAAACTTTATTTGGATTATAAAGACAAAGTAAATTTTGTTATCGTTACCAATGAAAGTAAAGCATTAACCGATGCTTTTCTGCAAAAACAGGGATTAAATTTACCCGTCTATCGCTTTCAAACCAAAGAACCTAAATTGTTGCAATCCAAAACAATTCCTGCCACTTTTGTTTTAAATAAGCGAGGCAAAATAGTGGTTTTGGAGAAAGGAACGCGCAATTGGAACAGTAAAAATGTTCGGGAATTATTGGATAGCTTGATTGCAGAATAGGATTTCAGAACTACCAGGTTTTTAAAACCTGGTAGGTCTATTGTTTAATAATCCTCGTTTTTCTGCCTTTTTACCAACTCTTTTGTCGATAATAATCCGCAAGCGGCAAAAATATCTTCACCTCGCGAGGCACGAATGGTAGTTAAAATCCCTTTTCTTTTTAATCCCGATTGAAAGCGAAGAATGGTTTCGTTTGACGAACTTTCGAGTGGCGTTCCCGGAATAGGATGAAAACGGATCAAATTGATACGGCATTTTATTCCATTTAAGATTTTTGCCAGTTCATTTATGTGTTTTTGCTGATCGTTTACATCTTTAAACATAATGTATTCGAATGAAACGCGGCGCTGACCACCAAAATCGAACGCGCGAATTTCATCTAAGAGTTGAGGAAGATGATAAACACTTTCGATGGGCATTAGATTTTTTCGTTCCTCTTGAAATGGGCTGTGTAAACTCACTGCTAAGTGTGCCTTCGATTCTGCCAAAAACCGTTTCATAGCCGGAATAATGCCGATAGTAGAAACGGTTATTCTTTTCGGGCTCCAAGCTAATCCGTAATCGGCTGTTAATATTTCTATGCTTTTTAAAACCTCATCCAAATTATCCATAGGCTCGCCCATACCCATATAAACAACATTGGTTAAGTTTTCAAATTCAGGCAGATTAAAGATTTGATTTAGAATTTCGCCGGAAGTTAATTGGCCTTGAAAACCTTGTTTGCCGGTCATGCAAAACAAGCAGCCCATTTTGCAACCCACTTGCGATGATACACATAAAGTGGCGCGATCTCCTTCCGGAATATAGGCTGCTTCGATAAATTGATGAGGCTTTACGGGAAATAAATATTTCTTGGTGCCATCAACAGATTCTTGAACACTCGTAAAATCGGTGTATGAAAGGCTGTATTTTTCTTCAATTTTTGCACGTGTCGTTTTAGATAAATTATGCATATCATCGATAGATCGAACACGCTTTTGATACATCCAATTCGCAATTTGTTTTGCAACGAATTTCTGTAAGCCTCGCTCAATAGCTATTTCTTGAAGCTCTAACAAGGTTTTTCCAAACAAATTTTCTTTGATCATTTTAAAAATAGATTTCGGCAATAATATGATTATAAGGCACTCCTTTTTGAATTAAGATATCACGTACATCCACAACCAGTTGCGAACTTCCACAGATATAATAATTGATTTTAGTAGGAAGGTTGTCAAATGTGGCAAGGTATTCTGTTAAACGTCCGGGATAAATCCCTTCTTCATTTAAACTCGACGAACATTGGATGTATTTATCTTTTAAGATCGATTTAAAACGATCGGCAAAATAAAAAGATTCCAAACCTCTCCCTCCATGAATTAAGGTTTTTGATTTAGCCATGCCGGCTTCTAACATCGAAATAAAAGGAGCTATTCCGGTTCCTGCTGCTATCCACCAATCGGCGTTATTTCCGCCGTAGAAAGATCCAAAAGGGTTGGAGCAATAAAGCTTGTCGCCAACATTCAGTTCGGCCAAACGGGGCGTTAAAAAACCCTCAGATTTTATATTAAAAAGAATGCGGTATTCTTTGGCTTGATTTCCACTGGCAATACTGTATAAGCGTGGTTCTTCATTTTTGTCTAAAGCCAATGCCAACATCTGTCCCGGACGAAAATCTTCTTTTCGAGGAATAGAAATGGTAAATACACCGGGAGCAATCTCCTGAATTTGAGTAACGATTGTTTCAAAAAGCGTTGTTTTCACGATTAAATTCTAGTAATTAATTCGGTGCAAAAGTACAGAAAGGAAATGGTTATCTACAAAATAAAAAATGCACCAACCCAAAGGAAAGTGCATTTTAAAACTATTTTAATTTAATTATAGCTTAGCTAAAGCTTGATCTAAATCGGCAATAATATCATTAACATCTTCGATTCCAACTGATAAGCGTACTAGACCTTTGCTAATTCCACCTTCTAATTGCTTTTCATCGCTTAATTTAGAATGGGTCATACTTGCAGGATGCTGAATTAAGGTTTCAATTCCACCTAAAGAAACAGCCAAAAGCGCCATTTTTACTGAGTCCATTACTGTTTTACCTCCTTTTAAGCCTCCTTTAACTTCAAAAGAAATCATAGTGCCCGGACCTGCCATTTGTTCTTGTGCTAATTTATATTGAGGATGTGTTTTTAAACCCGGATAGCGCACCCATTCTATTTTTGGATGATTTTCGAGATAATCGGCGACTTTAATTGCATTTTCTTGTGCGCGATCGATTCGAATGGCTAACGTTTTTAGTCCGCGACGTGTTAACCATGCTTGATGAGGATCCATATTGCAACCCACATTCATCATAACGGGTTTTAGTAATTTATAATCTTCTTCCGTTTTTGTAACAACCATTCCGGCAACGATATCGGCATGTCCATTGATAAACTTTGTCATCGAATGCAATACGATATCGGCACCTAAATCCAAGGGTTTTTGCAAATAAGGTGAACAAAATGTATTATCGACTACAAGTTTTAAATGATGTTCTTTTGCAATTTTTGCCATGGCTTTTAAATCGGTAATGCCAATGGTTGGATTTGCAGGAGTTTCGATGTACAATACTTTTGTGTTTGGCCGAATTGCATTTAACACGTTCTCAATATGTGTGGCATCTACATAGGTCGACTCCACATTAAATTTGGGATAAAGACTTTCCATAACGCTTCTTGAAGGGCCATAAACCGCATTATGACTAACCATATGATCTCCCGCTGAAAGTAAGCCTAAATAAACAATGTTTACAGCGGCCATCCCCGATGAGGTGGCAATTCCGCCAAAACCATTTTCCAATTCTGCTACTGTTTTTTCAAGCTCTTCGATATTTGGATTTCCTAAACGTGTATAGATATATCCATCGCTTTCACCAGCAAAACATGCGGCTCCATGATCGGCACTTTGAAAAGAAAATGTTGAAGTTTGATAGATGGGTGTAACTGCACTTCCTTTTGTGTCGTGGAAGCCTCCTGCATGTATTAGTTTGGAATTAAATCCGGCTTTTTTTGTATCCATTGTCAATTATTTTTGTTGTTGTTTTTTTGATATGCAAATATATAAACTTATTCTATATTTCTAATTTTTGAGTCTAAGCTCTTTCTATGCGAAGCCATACTTTTTCCAGCATTTTGCTGAGACTGGAGGTAGGCTTGTATTCGATAACCGTTTGTTGATTAACCATCGCATCAACAAAGTCGCGATTAAAAGGAATTTTTGCCAATACTTCTATGTTTTCAGACCGACATAATCCTTCAATTTTTTTGCTGACCTCTATGTTCAGGTCGTATTTATTTATCAATACAAAAGATTTTAATTTAAATCCTTTTGCCAATTCGATAAGGCGATGCAAATCGTGCATACCTGATAACGTTGGCTCGGTAACCATTACGGCTACATCAACACCGGTTAAAGTTGAGATTACCGGACAACCTATGCCCGGAGGGCCGTCGATAAGTATGGTTTCGAGTTTTAGGTCTTTTGCTTTTTGAGTGGCAAAATCACGGATCTTTGTAACCAATTTGCCTGAATTATCTTCTCCGATTCCTAATTTTGCATGTACCATCGGGCCGAAACGAGTCTCCGATTCAAACCAGCGACTATCCATGTTTTCTTCCATTTTAATGGCATCAACCGGACAGGCAATTTCGCATAATCGACAACCGTCGCAAGAGAATTCAGAAATCGTGGTTTGGCCATCAATCATATGGATGGCATCAAAACGACACAAGTCTTCGCATATTCCGCAATTCGTACAAACTTCGGGATCGATAACCGCAATTTTTCCACCTTCGTAAGCATGACTGTTTAAAATGGTTGGTTGCGTAGTGAGAAATAAATCAGCGGCATCCACATCACAATCGACCAGGATTTTATTTTTTGCAATAGAAGCAAAGGCAGAAGTAATGCTTGTTTTTCCGGTACCGCCTTTTCCGCTAACGATGGTAATTTGATTCATTTAATTTTAATTTGATATTTTCAAATAATTCGATGTATTTATCATTAATCTCCGGTACTTCATCTACCATTATTTTTCCTTCGGAATAGATTCTGGCTAAGTTTTTATCGAATGGGATTTCCATTAAAAGCGTGATGTTTTCGCTTTTGAGGTAATCGTAAACAGCATTATTTCCTAAGCCGGCACGGTTAATGACAACCCCAAATTCTCCTTTCATTTTTCGCATGGTTTCTACCATCAATTTTAAATCGTTTAATCCAAATGGAGTAGGCTCGGTTACTAAAACGGTATAATCTACTTCTTTTATGGTTTCCATTACCGGGCATGAAGTACCCGGGGGAGCATCGATAATGCGAAGTGCATTTTCGTCGGTCGAATTCAAGGTTTTGCCAATCACGGGAACGGCAAGTGCAGAACCAATTTCGATTCTTCCTTCAACTAATTCGTTGGTATTGTTTAGTTTATAAATATTGACTTCGCCCAGTTTTTTGTCTTTTTCTACAATAACACCGGGTTGATTGCAAACATAAGAACAAGCACCACAGCCATGGCATAAATCTTCAAGTACTGCAATATGTGAAATCGACTTCACGAATAGTATAGCATTGTAAGAACAAGCGGCGGCACAATCGCCGCAATAGATGCATTTATCCTTATCAATGACCGGAATTTTGATATTTACGTCTGCTTTTGATTTAAGCTCGCCTTTTGTAAACAGCTTAATGTTTGGTTCTTCTACATCACAATCGACCAATTGAATTTTTTGATTCAGGCTTTTTTGTAAGGTGTAAAACAAGTTTAGCGAGACAGTGGTTTTGCCTGTTCCCCCTTTCCCGCTTGCAATAGCAATTTTATAATTTAACATTTAATGATCGCAATAATTTGCGCCTTTTTCTAGGCGGTTTAATACTAAATCCATTGCCAATTCCTTGGCGGGCTTTTGTGCTACGCCAACAAATACGTTGATATTATTATTTAAAAATAATTGAATAGCTCTTTGTCCCATGCCTCCGGATACGATATCCGTTGCCCCTAAATTGGAAAGCCAAGCGGGAAGTACTCCCACATCGTGTGGCGGGGGAACTAAAAACTCTTCTTTTATAATTTGATCGTCTATCATTTCGATAAGCGCAAATAATTTGGCATGACCAAAATGACCGGTCATAATTCCGTTTTCAACTGGGACTGCGATTTTACGTTTCATGTGTTTGTATTTTTAATTTTTACTTGTCTTTTCTCTCTAAAGCGTGGGTGCCTATGATGGAATAGCCTTGAAGCATAATTATTTCTTTTAGCGATTTCTTTAATCTAGGCGCATTAATACGTGTGGAATTCGACTAAAAGTCAACCCCCTATAAACTAGCTATTTTCCATAAGAATAGTTTCCACGGTTTTTTCTGTATCTGAAAATAAAACCATTTCTACACCCATACTTTCGAGTGCGGCTTTTGCTTTTGGTCCAAAATCAGAAGACAATAATTTATTTACCCCTAAATTTACGATTTGCTCTGCCGCCTTAGGCCCGGCACCACCTGAAGCCTCTTTTGCATCATTGGTATAAAACTGATATTCTTTGCTTACGGTATCGTAAACTGCAAAATAGGCACCTCGACCGAAGCGAGGATCCATTTTCGAACTCTTGTTGTTTTCTAAAGCAGTAACAGCTATTTTCATTTTATTGTCGTTTTTGTTTGTTTTTAATTCGATTAATATTGAAATGATGGGCAGAGTTTTCGCGTACAAAATGTACTTGACAATTGCTGCAAACCATTGTTTTACATGGAATTCCGGCTTGATGTTCCTTTTTGTCGCCACAGGCCGGACAGATACAATACCCTAATTCGCCCATGGCATTGCGTTGAACATCCGGTATATAATCGTTTTCGTGGAGCGTTCCGTTGATGTGTTCGATTTCTGCTGAATGACAAACCGGACAAGTTTTGCCTTTATTGGATGGCGTTTCTCTAAATGTAGTGTCGCAGGTTAAACATCTAAACCATTCATGATCAAAAGCAACATCACCACCGGCTACATGCAGCACTCTGTTTTCAACCAAGGCTTTGGCCATTTTGATGCGAGCCGTTTCGTATATTCGTGTAAATGTTGGCCGCGATACATTCATTTCTCGGGCAGCATCTTCCTGCGAAAGATGCTCATAATCAGCTAATCGCAAGGATTCGTATTCCTCAAATAACAATTGAATACGCTGATCTTCGTCTAAATTTTTTCGTATAGGACGAAAGCCATATCCTAAAGGAGGCTTCTGTAATCTTCGTTGTCGTTTTGGTCTTGGCATCTTTTCTTAAGAATTCTGATGCAAAAGTAATGAACATATGTTCATTTGCAAAACATTTTATTCTTTTTTTTTGGAAAAGTGTCGGAAAAACCAAGAAATTGAGAAGAGGAAAGCGTTACACGCGCTCTTTTACTAACCCTTTTTTATATGCGGCTAAAAGTTTTTTAAGATCTTGCACTTGTTCTTTTAAATCAGCGCCTATATCGGTATCAGCAACTCTTTTTCTAGTGGCGTTAGTTTCAACAATTTGTCGTGCCGAAACAATATCCAGATTATTTTTAACAGCATCTTCTATCGATCTAAAATGTTTATGTTCGACCAATATTAAACCATAGGAGTTATAGATAAGCGTATAGCCGGATAAGCCGGTTACTTTTTGGTAGGGCACTGACATACCTCCATCAATTACAAAAAGTTTTCCGTTTGCTTTTATCGGACTTTCTCCTTTTTTTGCTTTTACCGGAACATGGCCATTGATGATATGGGATCGTGTTGGATCAAGTTCGAAATTTTCGAATATCTTGTTGCAAGTTTCTTCTTCATCCCTGAATTTATAGTAGGGATTTCGGATTTCTTCGTGTGTACTTACATCTTCGATAAAATAACGCTCAAAAGTAGTCATGCGATGTTTGCCAAACAATGGAGAATAGGGTCCGGTCCATAAATACCACATATAGGCTTTGTCTCTTGGATCTGCATCGGGCCTGCTGCAAGTGAAATAGGCCCTTCGGGCTATAATGTCTAACTGATCGAGTAAGGCTTTACCGCTATACTTTTTATCATCTATTTTCATTTCATAAAACGAACCATCTTCATTCATCGGAATACTTCCGTGATACATCAGGTTCGAGTTATAAGTTAAATACATACTTCCTTTTGCATAAAGCACTTCGATATGTTTTTGTAGCATATCACTTTTCCGAAACGAAGATTGTAAGCGATCCATTAATTCCTCTTCGGCATCGGTTAATTTAAAAGGATTTTTTGGATCAACCGTAGGGAAATAGGTGTCTAATAAAGGATAATCTTTTCCATCGATATGTATAATTCCTTTTTTATAATCGATTTTATCGAGCAATAATCGATCGTCCATTTCAAATTGAGGGTTTTCTTTTATGATTTGCGCTTCCAATTTAAACTGTATTATTGCAATGGCTTTATGCATTTGTTTAATCAACTCGATGCTTTTGCCGTTTTTATCGCCTGTGCCTTTTGGCGTAAAAACTTCGGCAGGATCGTTGCCGTAATGTTCCATAGCAAAAGTGGCTAAAGGCAATAAATTTATTCCATAAGCATCTTCTATGGTATCGAGGTTGATATAGCGAGCGCTAATCCGAAGTACAGTGGCAATCAGTGCTTTACACCCTGCTGCTGCGCCCATCCAAATAATATCATGATTTCCCCATTGAATATCAACAGCATGATGATTCTGCAAAACATCCATTACTTTTTCTGCCGAAGGCCCTCTATCGTAGATGTCGCCGATAATATGCAAACGGTCGATCATTAGGCGTTGAATAAAATGAGAAATTTCGATTACAAATTCTTTCGCTCTGTCGATTTCGATTATTGTACGGATAATTCCGTTGTAATATTCGTGTTTTTCAGGACCGCTTTCATTTAATAATTCGTCAATAATGTAGGCGTAGGCGGGCGGCATTGTTTTACGAACTTTTGAGCGCGTATATTTATAAGATGCAGCTCGGGCGATTATAGATAGACGCTGAAGCGTTATCATATACCATTCGGATAAGTCTTCGATTTTTTCTTCCTGAATAATCATTTCTAATTTTTCCTCAGGATAATAAATAAGTGTGGCGAGGGCATCTTTTTCGCTTTTTCTTACACTTAAACCAAATACGTCTTCAATTTTACGGCGAACCACTCCCGAGGCATTTCTAAGCACGTGAGTGAATGTTTGATATTCGCCATGGATGTCGGTTAAAAAATGCTCTGTGCTTTTTGGTAAGCGCATAATGGCCTCCAAATTAATAATTTCCATGCTGGCCTTTTGGATGCTAGGAAAGCGTTCGGCCAATAATTCCAAATAACGTTTTTCTTTTAAGAGTTCTTCTGAAGAGAACTCGTTATTTGATAAATCATTCATAATGCAGAATTTTAAGTCAATAAATATTAGCCTTCGTTTTAAAAGGAATAAAAAAAAATAAGATTATCTTTACAAAGATGCAATATTATGTATTCACAAGCAAATAAAACATGATGAACATTAAGACTGAAAATCTATTTAAACTCTTGAATAATAAAGGAGTACTCAAACAAAAGGTATATGAAAATACCTTAGAATCTTTTACACTTTTTAAGCAAGAAGTTTTAAAACTAACGAAGGAATATGCGGCTAACGCGAAATCAGATAAGGTTATATTTGATTTTAAAGACAGAGGCGAGTTTGAATTTGAGTTGAAATTTGCCGGTGATATTTTGGTTTTTCTTATGCATACCAATGTGTTTGAAATTCCTCGTCAATACGAATTGATGCGAACAAAATACATTAAAGAAGACAAAACGCGATCTTATTGCGGCATAATAAATATCTATAATTTTCTTGCCGATTCTTTTAAATACCAGCGAGATAATGATTTGGGCTATTTAATTGGACGCGTATTTATCAATCACGAAAAGCATTTTCTTATCGAGGGAAAAAAGGAAGTCGGGATGGTTTATAATAATTTTGAAGCGTCGGTATTTAATGTGGATGCGGCGCACGAAATAGTAACTTCGGCCATTGAGTACACGGTGAATTTCGATTTACTTATTCCGCCTTTTGAAGCTGTAAAAATGGTGAGTGTTTTCGATATTCAAAAGCATATGCAAAGTTTATCTATGCGAACAGCCAAACGATTGGGTTATAAATTTCAGGCAGACGAGAAAAAAGTGGAAGGCAAGCATAAAGGCATTTAAAAAAAATAGGCCTTTCTCTCGAAAAGCCTATTCATTATCTATATGAGATAAATTTGTAAAACCGCTTGTGAATCAGCGAAAAACGTGCCGTAAATTGCAAGGTGCTATTTGTAAGCGGCTTACGTTATTGGCTTGCCGTTTTAGATTAAAATTCTGTTCGTTTTTGCATAATACTGTTCAATATCGAACAGTTGTTTGTTTGGCTGGGTTTAAAAGCGTTTTATTTAGCGATATAAACAGCGGTAAGAGGTGTCGGCATCCACTTTAACTTTGAATTTTACGTCTTTCTCCACAATAAAAGTTTCAAACTCGCCATACACTTTCCATTCTTTTTGTCCCGGAAGTTTTACATTCATTTTTCCACTTGTTACCGTCATATATTCGATGGTGGAAGTGCCAAATTCGTATTCACCAGCAGCCATTACGCCAATTGTTGCTTCGCCCCCTTTTGTTTTAAAGGCTATTGATTTTACTTGCCCTTCAAAATATTCATTGGTTTTAAACATAGTTATAAGATTTGATTTTTAGCGAAATTAAAAAAAAATTGAGTTATGGTTTACTTTATTATAAATTGGATATATTTGCAGCCGAATATGATAAAAATGAAAAAATATAACAAACAAAAGAAACACGTTTTGATGTGATCAGGCTTTGTTATAGATAGATTATAAATAGTTTAAGGCCTGATCGAATGCGATTGGGCTTTTTTTTTGTAAAAGAATACGAATGATTATACAAAAATTTGGTGGGACATCAGTAGGTGATGCACAAAGAATGAAAAACTTGATTCAGTTAATCGAGTCGGACAACACAAGGATAGTCGTATTATCTGCGATAAGCGGGACTACCAATAAGTTAATAGCCATTGCAGCGCATTTGTATGGCCAACAAAAAGAAGCAGCCTGTTCGCAAATTAAAGATTTGCAAAAGGAATACGTTTCTATAGTAGACGAATTATTTGAGACCTCAACGAAAAGAGAAGAAGCTCAGCAACTTATAGAGGCTCACTTTGTTTATCTTAAAAAATTTACGGAACGTATATTTACACTTTTGCAAGAAAAAGCCTTATTGGCTCAAGGCGAATTATTGTCGACGGCTCTTTTTCAGCTTTTACTGGAAGAAAAAAATAGAGATTCTGTGTTGCTTCCCGCTCTTGAATTTATGCGCATCGATAAAAATTTAGATCCTGACGAGTATTATATCAAAGAAAATTTAAATCGAATTCTAAAGCAATATCCAGAAACTAAGTTGTTTATTACCCAAGGATTTATTTGTAGAAATGCCTACGGAGAAATAGATAATTTAAAAAGAGGAGGTAGTGATTATACGGCATCGTTAATCGGGCAAGCAGTGCAGGCCAGCGAAATCCAAATCTGGACAGATATCGACGGCTTGCATAATAACGATCCTCGTTTTGTGCGTAATACAAAACCGGTGGCCGAATTGTCGTTTGATGAAGCCGCCGAATTGGCTTATTTTGGCGCTAAAATTTTGCATCCATCAAGCATCCTTCCTGCTAAAAAGGGCTTTATTCCTGTTCGCTTAAAAAACAGTTTGCGCCCTGAAAGACCCGGAACCATTATTCAAAATACGATTGAAAAGTCTGGAATTAAGGCTATTGCTGCTAAAGATAATATCACGATAATTCGTATTAAATCAGACCGGATGCTTTTTGCCTATGGGTTTCTAAGAAAAGTATTTGAAGTCTTTGAAATTTACAAGACGCCTATTGATATGATCACCACTTCGGAAGTAGCCGTTTCGATGAGTATTGACGATACGCATAATTTGGATGCCATCTTATACGATTTGAAAAAATTTGGACAGACCGAAGTGGAGTTTAACCAAGTGATTATTGCTTTAGTCGGACATATTCCAACCTCAGAAAATGGATATGCGACCTTAATATTTGATGCTTTGCTCGATATTCCCATCAAAATGATTTCGTATGGAGCCAGTAACCATAATATTTCAATATTGATTGATCAGTCCCATAAAGAAGAAGCCCTCAATGCTTTGCATCAAAAACTATACCCATCATCGCAATTATGAAACTCGATTATACAAAGATAAAAACGCCTGCTTATTTATATAATTTGGATGTCTTAAGGCAAACCTTGCAAGTGCTCAAAACGGAATCCGAACGCTATGCCTATCGTATTCATTATGCGCTAAAAGCGAATAACAATAATAAAATAGTAAAGCTTATAGCGGATGCCGGATTAGGTGCCGATTGCGTTAGTGGCAACGAAATAAAGGAAGCCTTAAAACAGGGATTTAAAGCCGAAGAGATCGCTTTTGCCGGTGTAGGAAAAACAGATGAAGAAATTAATTTTGCTTTAGATCAGGCCATTTTTAGTTTCAATTGCGAGTCTTTGCCTGAAATTGAAGTCATAAACGAATTGGCTTCGAGAAAAAATACTATCGCATCCATCGCTTTGCGTATCAATCCAAATGTAGATGCAAACACACATAAATACATTACAACAGGCATAGAAGAAAATAAGTTTGGTATTAATTTGTGGGAAATTGATTCGATATTAGATCGGATGAATACGCTTAAAAATGTAGAATTAAAGGGTTTGCATTTTCATATTGGGTCTCAAATCACCGATTTAGATACATTTAAAAATCTTTGCAATCGAATCAATCAAATTCAGGAAAAATTTTATGCTCGACAAATTATTGTCGATCATATCAACGTGGGAGGTGGATTAGGAATCGACTATTATCAACCTGATAATGAATTGATTCCTGATTTTAAAAGTTATTTTAAGATATTTCACGATTTTCTGGAATTGCGGCCTAAGCAACAGCTTCATTTTGAGTTAGGCAGATCTATAGTTGGCCAAATGGGAAGCCTTTTAAGCAAAGTAATCTATGTAAAAAAAGGAAGTGCTAAAGATTTTCTGATTATTGATGCGGCCATGACCGATTTAATTCGTCCTGCACTTTATCAAGCTTATCATAAAATTGAAAATTTGAGTTCGCAAAGTACACAAATAGAAAAATATGATGTTGTAGGACCGGTTTGCGAATCTTCGGATATTTTTGCAAAATCACTTTCTCTACCAGCAAGTAAAAGAGGGGATTACATCTTAATTCGTTCCGTTGGTGCTTATGGCCAAGTCATGGCATCGAACTACAATATGCGCGATAATGCCCAAGTCGTTTTTATTGAATAGGAGAGAACCTTGCGAGGATTTAAAACCCTCGAAAGGTTCATCTAAAAAATATTACATCATCCGTTTAACACCGGCTTGAAGCAACTCCGATAAAATCCTTCCCGGATCTTTGTATCTATTGCTCAGCATCATAGCTGCAATAACGTAAGGTTTATATCCGGCTTCTTTGTAGGTTTCGATGCGGTATTTTTCAAATACTTCTGCGCTCACTTCACCACGTTTGCAAGAAATTCCAGAAATATCAGCAGGTAAGCAATGCATATACAATGCCGATCCATTTTTGGTCAGCTTCATTTTTTCGGCATCTGCTTCCCAATCCATAAATTTAGCATTGTTTTGTAATGCTTTTTGTTCCAAAGCTTTTAATCCATCACGATCATTATTTCGCAATAATTCGGTGCGCTGTCCCATTACTTCGTAGGGCGCCCAGCTTTTAGGATAAACAATATCCGCATTTTTAAATGCTTCGTCCATACTGTTTACAACTTTAAAACTACCGCCTGTTTCTTTGGCTTGTTTGGCGGCTGTTTCCATCACATCCGGAATTAGCCCATAGCCTTCGGGATAAGCCAATTCTACTTCCATGCCAAAGCGAGTTAAGAGGCCAATAATTCCCTGAGGCACGCTTAAAGGTTTTCCATAACTCGGCGAGTAAGCCCAAGTCATAGCTAATTTCTTTCCTTTTAAATTTTCGAGCGAACCGAAATAGTTTTTCAAATGGGCTAAATCAGCCATCGATTGTGTGGGATGATCGATATCGCACTGCAAATTGATAATTCCCGGACGCTGAGGTAAAACACCCTGCGCAAATCCATCGTCAAGAGCAGCACCAACTTCGCGCATATAGGTATTTCCCGCACCTAAATACATATCGTCGCGAATACCGATAATGTCAGATAAAAAGGAAATCATATTTACGGTTTCTCGCACGGTTTCGCCATGCGATATTTGCGATTTCCCTTCATCTAAATCTTGCAAAGCCAAACCTAATAAATTGGCGGCTGAAGAAAATGAAAATCGCGTCCGTGTTGAATTATCCCGAAACTGAGAAATGGCCAAACCCGATTTAAAAACACGTGTGTCGATATTGTGTTTTCTCAAGCCTTTTAAAGCTTCGGTAATATCCAATACTTGTTTAATATCCGACATTGATTTTTCCCATGTGAGTAAAAAATCAGTGTTATAAAGATGATCGGTATCGCGCGAAGCGATCGTATTTATCAATTTGTGTAGATTCTCCATAAGTTTAGAATAAGCTGTTAATCAATTATTTTTCAATTAGATAAGCGTAAAGTGCGTAGAAAGCGGAAGCTTTAACTAGGTCGTCGACAGGCACTTTTTCGTTGGGGGCATGCGCCATCACTTCATTTCCAGGACCAAAACCAATCATCGGTACTTTGTAATATCCATTGATGGTTACGCCGTTCGTCGAAAATGTCCATTTATCAACTACCGGTTTTTTGTTAAACAAACTTTCAAATGCTTTCACACCGGTTTGAACAACGGTAGAATCTTCTTCCATTTTCCATGTGGGGAAGTATTTTTCCATACCATATTTTAATCCCGTATAAGCGGTTTCTTCGTAATGCAAAACTTCCACTTTGGCATCCAAATCTTTTACGATTTCTTCAATTTCCGCTACAGCCGATTCTTTGGTCTCGCCCCAAGTTAATCTTCGGTCGAGGTGAATACGTGCAAAATCTGAAACAGCGCAAAGCGATGGACTGCCCGATTTAATTTCTGAAATGGTTACGCTTCCTCGACCCAAAAATGGATCGTAAGCCAAATTTTCATTGAGTTTTTCAATTTCCAAAGCTGCACGAGAAGCATTGTAGATGGCATTTACACCTCTTTCGGGAGCAGAACCATGCGCAGACAATCCTTTAAAACTTACTGCTATTTCCATTCTTCCGCGGTGACCACGGTAGATATTTAAATTCGTTGGTTCAGTACTTATGGCAAAATCGGGATGTATTCCCTCTTCTTCGTAAATATATTTCCAACACAAACCGTCGCAATCTTCTTCCATAACGGTTCCCGTAAAGTATATGGTCCAATCTCTATCGAATCCCAATTCTTTTAAAATCTTTCCGGAGGTTACAAAAGCAGCGGGTCCCCCTTCTTGATCAACAGTTCCTCTGCCGTGAACAAATCCATCTTTTATTTCTCCTGATAAAGGATCGAAGTTCCAATTGTCGAGATTTCCAAAATCTACCGTATCCATGTGACCGTCAATAGCTAATATGTTTTTTCCGTTTCCTATTCGTCCAATCACATTCCCCAAACCATCTATGCGAACTTCGTCAAAACCGGCTTCTTCCATTTGGCTTTTTAATTCTAACATCACTTCTTTCTCGCCTAAACTCAGCGATTTTATTTTTACAAGTTTCGACAAGTTATTTGCTGTATAATCTCTGTATTTTTCGGCGAGATCATTGATTTTTTGTTCTAAATTATTCATATGCTTATTTTTCATCAAATTTACAAAAGATGCTGGAATTTCAGCTATCCGATAACATTTTCGTATTCAAAAAAACATGCTTACTTTTGCGCAAATATTTTGAATTATGATAGAAAATATTTGGGTTGAATATTCTCCCTTAATTGTTAAGTATGGTACAGGCTTAATTTATGCTGTACTTGTATTATTAGCAGGTATTTACGCGGCCAGACTCGTTCGGAATTCTGCGCGTAAAGTTATGATTAAACGAAATCTTGATCCCTCCTTGATTCCTTTTGTTAGCTCATTAATTTACACCACTTTATTGATACTGGTCATTATCTCGGCATTAACGATGCTTGGTATTGAAATGACTTCTTTTATTGCTTTGCTTGGAGCTGCCGGTTTAGCCATTGGTATGGCGCTTAGCGGGACTCTACAAAATTTTGCCGGAGGTGTTATTATTTTAATAATCAAGCCCTTTAAAGCGGGCGATGTAATTGAAGCACAGAGTTATACGGGTGTTGTTAAAGAAATTCAGATTTTCAATACCATACTTACTACATTTGATAATAAAACCATTATTTTACCTAATGGAGCGTTGTCTTCCGGTTCTATGGTGAATTATACAACGCAAGCTACGCGTCGTGTCGATTGGAAATTTGGGATTGCTTATGGCGATAATTCGGATCTGGCCAAAAAAGTATTATTCGATTTAATTGCTTCTGATGAGCGTGTTTTAAAAGACCCCGAACCCTTTGTTGCATTGAGTGGTCTGGGCGATAGCAGTGTAAATTTTGTAGTTCGTGCTTGGGTAAATGCAGCAGATTATTGGCCTGTTTTTTTTGAGATGAATGAAAAAGTGTATAAAACCTTCCCACGCGAAGGACTGAATATTCCATTCCCACAAATGGATGTTCATATTCAGAAGTAAATTATTATCTGGATCTAAAAATCGGATTTTGCTTTAGCATTATCCGATTTTATTTTTTACGCTCACACGTATAATTGACAAGGTTTTCTAAGGCTAGGCGATGATCGCTTGTTGGGAATTCTCTTAATATCCCCATTGCTTTATCTCTATAACTATACATTTGCCGTTCTGCATAGGCTATACCTCCACTCGCATTTACTTGATTTACTAATTCAGCCACTTTTTCGGGATTGTTATGGTATTTCTTAACTATTGTAATTGCTTTTTTTCGATCCGAAGAGGGCAAATTATTTAGCATATAGATAAGAGGCAAAGTCATTTTTTGTTCTTTAATATCAATACCTAAAGGTTTCCCGATTTGGTTTGACTTTTGAAAATCGAAAAGATCATCTTTAATTTGAAAGGCAATACCAATATACTCTCCAAATAATTTCAGTTTTGAGATGGTGTCTGAATTCGCTCTAACAGAAGCTGCTCCTGCGGCACAACAAGAGGAGATTAAAGTAGCGGTTTTCTTTCGGATAATTTCAAAATAGACCTCTTCTTTGATATCTAATCTGCGCGCTTTTTCAATTTGGAGTAATTCGCCTTCAGCCATTTCGCGGGTGGCTTCCGAAACAATTTCCAATACTTCATAATCTTTAGCTTCTAGCGCTAAAGACAAGCCTTTTGATAGGAGAAAATCGCCGGCCAATACAGCTACTTTGTTTTTCCAAAGTGCATTTATCGAAAATAAATTACGACGTTTTTCAGCTTCGTCTACTACATCATCATGCACTAAGGTTGCCGTGTGGAGCAGTTCGATTAAACTTGCGGCTCTTGCTGTTGCTTCTTTGGGTTGACCTGCTACATAGGCACTCAAAAAAACAAACATGGGACGCATCTGTTTCCCTTTCTGTTTATGAATATACCGTAAAACGATATCAAGCAAAGGAACTTTAGAATCCATCGCCTTATTAAAAACCTGTTGAAAGCTTTTTAAATCTTTGTTTAATAATTTTTCTATTTCTTTGATTACGGACATATCGGAGTCAAATTTAAAAATAAAGCGCATCCACATTGCTATTTCCACAAATTTCTCCTGCATTTTTCTTTATTTTGCAAAAAAATTGAAATGGGAGGATTTTTATTCGATGATATTATATTTGGACCGGTTAAAAGTCGCCGGTTGGGTGTTTCTCTGGGCGTCAACCTTTTACCTACCGATTATAAGTTTTGCACCTTTGATTGTATCTATTGTGAATGCGGATGGTCGAAAAAAGCCACAAAAAAAATCAATTTACCTACAAGAAAGGAGATCCACGAACGTTTGAAATCGGTCTTGATTCAACGAAAAAAAGATAATCAACCTATTGATTCTATTACTTTTGCGGGAAATGGAGAGCCTACCTTACATCCCGATTTTGTGCCTATCATCGAAGATACCATTCAATTAAGAAATACCTATTTCCCGAAAGCTTTAATAACCGTTTTGTCTAATGCTTCGCTTATTCATAACGAAAAAATTATTGGGGCGCTTTTAAAAGTGGACAAGAATATTTTGAAATTGGATGCCGGTTCAGAAAATACTTTTCAGAAAATAAATCAACCCAATGGAAATTTAAAACTGGCTCAGGTTGTTGATTATTTGAAAAAATTTGATGGAAAGCTTATTGTACAAACTCTTTTTGTGCAAGGATTTAATCAGCATAGCGGAATAGACAATACGAAAGATGCTGAAGTGAAAGCTTGGATAAATCTCCTGCGAGAGGTTAAACCACAGGGTGTTATGCTTTATCCTATCGAAAGAGAAACACCTGAAAACAGTATTCGTAAAGTGGATGCGGCAACACTAAACAAAATCGCTGAGAGGGTAGAAGAGGCCGGTTTTAAAACCGAAGTTTTTTCTTAAATCCGATATTTACACCTTTATTTTTTGTACTTTTGCACTGATATTTCACAGTAGGGGTGCCTTAATATAACGGGCTGAGAACATACTCTTTGAACCTGACACGGGTAATGCCGACGTAGGGAAAAAAGATTGCAGATTTTTCGTTTTCACTCTATTGATTTTTAGTTAATTAAAAAGTCAAAAGATGTTTAAAAAAATTATTTTACTAAGCTTGATGAGCCTTCCAATGCTCCTCTTTGCTCAATTTCAAATTCAAGGAAAAATTAGTGACAAAACCACCTCAAAATCACTTTCAGGTGCAAGTATTCAAGTCGAAGGAAAAACGATTTATGCCATTAGTGCTAAAGACGGAAGCTTTATTTTGAATGATATCCCCAAAGGGATGTGCAAAATTAAGGTCAATTATTTGGGTTATATTCCTTATGAACAGCATTTAAATATGAGCGAAAATAGAACGCTAAATATTCAGCTCGAGGCCAAGGTTTTTCTGGGAGAAGAAATTATTGTTTCAGCTGTGCGCGTAAAAGAAAATTCGCCGGCAACCTATTCTGAATTGAACAAACAGCAAATTCAAGAACGAAACCAAGGAAAAGACTTGCCCTTTCTTTTAAATACAAGTCCTTCTGTAGTTGTAACTTCGGATGCCGGTGCCGGAGTAGGATACACAAATTTTAGCATTCGCGGAACGGATATTTCAAGAATAAACGTGACTATCAATGGTATTCCAATGAACGATGCCGAATCGCATAGCGTCTATTTTGTCGATTTGCCCGATTTAGCCACTTCGCTGGATAATATCCAAATTCAGCGCGGAGTTGGAACATCAACCAATGGTGCAGCTGCTTTTGGTGCAAGCATTAATTTACAAACAAAATTTCTTAATCAAGATCCTTATGCCAGCGTGCAATCTTCGGTAGGCTCTTACAATACCTTGCATAATACGGTGAGTTTTGGTACAGGTTTACTCAAGAATAATATTGCTTTCGACGGTCGGCTTTCGAAAATAAGTTCCGATGGATATATCGATCGCTCATCGGCTCAATTAAAATCGTTGTATTTTTCTGGGGGTTATTTTGGTAAAAATGACATCTTAAAATTCACTTTATTAAGCGGCTCAGAAGAAACTTATCAAGCTTGGTATGGCGTTCCTAAAGTTAAACTCAATAACGATACGGAAGGCATGCTCGATTTGGCTGCCGATAACTGGTGGGATGAAGAAACGACGACAAATTTGCTGAATTCCGATTCGAGAACTTACAATTATTATACCTACGATAATGAGGTGGATAATTATCAGCAAGATTATTATCAATTGCATTATGCCCATTTTTTCAATACAAATTTGCAATTGACGAGTGCTTTGTTTTATACCCATGGCAAGGGATATTACGAACAGTATAAAAAAGACCGCAAATTTGAAGATTATAGGTTTGAAGAAATCCTGATTGGTGGTGAAACCATTAATCGTACGGATTTGATTCAACGCAAGTGGCTCGACAATCATTTTTACGGAATAACAGCTTCGCTGAATTATAAAACAGATCGCATGGAAAGTAATTTTGGGGGAGCGCTCACTCAATACGATGGTGATCATTACGGCGAGGTTATTTGGGCTGAATATGCCGGGACAAATGAAATCCGAAAGCCTTGGTATAGCAACAATGGATTAAAAACGGACGGGAATATTTTTATGAAAACGAATTATTCTTTCGACGAAAAATGGGTGGCTTACCTCGATTTACAATACCGATTTATCGATTATACAATTGCAGGAACGCACGACGATTTACGGGACATTTCACAAACCCACGATTTTCATTTTTTTAATCCCAAAGCGGGTTTGTTTTATCATCTCAATAACAACACGAAATTTTACGCCTCTTTTGCTATCGCTAATAGAGAACCCAGTAGAGGAAATTACCGCGATGCAGATGAAAATTACGAACCCAAAGCGGAGCGTTTATACGATTTCGAACTGGGTTATCATTTTAAAAGCAAACGTTTTCAATCTTCTGTAAATCTGTATTATATGCGTTACAAAGATCAGTTGCTTTCTACCGGAAAAATTAACAATGTAGGCGATGCCATTATGACCAATGTGGCTAAAAGTTACCGAGCAGGTGTAGAAATTTCCGGTTTACTTAAAATCACTAAAAAATTGGATTGGGAAGCCAATTTTACCTGGAGTCAAAATAAAATTCTCGATTTTATCGAATACATCGATGATTGGGACAACTGGAATCAGCAAGCCATTGAGCTCGGAACCACTAATATCTTGCTTTCACCGGATCAAATAGGCGCTTCTACATTGCGTTATCGCCCCGTAAAAAATACCACCATTTCGTTTATATCCAAATATGTAAGTCGACAATATATCGATAATACAAGCAATGCATACAACAGTATTGATCCCTATTTTGTAAATGATTTAAATATGACTTATGTTTTTTATCCCAAAGCCCTAAAAAGCATAGAGTTAACATTATTGGTGAGCAATATTTTTAGCGAAAAATACGAAACGTACGGCTGGGCCTATAATTATATTTACGATAATCAACAAAAAGTAATGGATGGCTATTTTCCTATGGCACCGGTTCATTTTCTATTGGCCGCAAAAATCAATATATAGATTGGTATAAAAGTGTGCGTTTTGTCTTAATCTCAATTATAATTGAAGATAACTGTCAATTTGACTAGACCCCAAAGCTTTGGCAAAAAATTTGTCAATCTACACACGATTTTACTTCGGTAAAATCAATAGCTAGGTATATGCTTGATATCTAGCTTGTTGTAAATATTGTAGTAAAAGCAAAATGAAATAAAATAGGTTTAACCGACAATTTTACGGTTTTACACATGGGAATACTGACAAAAACACCGTTTTTAAGATATGACTAAACAATCAAAAAAGAGTAAAAAAGAAGAACCTGCTTTACAAGAGGAAGAAGTGGTGAAAGTGGATTCGAAACAAGCTGAAGAAGCGAAAGAAGAAAATGTTGAAGGATCTGCTGAAGAAGCGAACAAAGAATCAACTGAAAAAACGGCAAGTGAAGAAACAGAAGCTTCAGTTGATGCGGAAGCGGATGATATTCCACCTTGTGAAACGGATATAGAACAGTTAGAAGCAACAATTGCCGATTTAAAAGATAAGCATTTACGCTTATTTTCAGAATTTGATAATTACCGCAAACGAACCACCAAGGAGCGCATCGAATTGTTTAAAACGGCTTCATCCGAAATGATTTTAGAATTGCTTACCGTTCTGGATGATTTTGATCGGGCCGAAAAATCGTTTGAAACGGCTACGGATATTGAAGCTGTAAAACAAGGCTTTGTACTTATTCACTCCAAGCTTCAAGGCATACTTGCTAAAAAAGGACTTGAAAATATGGATTCAGTCGGAAAAGATTTTGATACTGATTTTCATGAAGCGATTACTGAAATTCCGGCTCCTACCAAAAAACTCAAATCAAAAGTGGTTGATGTGATTGAAAAAGGGTATTTATTGAATGGAAAAGTGCTGCGATTTGCTAAAGTAGTCGTTGGTAAATAAGCACAAACAAGTCAAAATAAAGAGATGAGCAAAAGAGATTATTACGATATACTAGGTATTGATAAAAACGCGTCGGAAGCCGAGATAAAGAAAGCCTACCGTAAGGTGGCTATCAAGTTTCATCCGGATAAAAATCCCGATGATTCTACTGCCGAAGAAAAATTTAAAGAAGCAGCCGAAGCCTACGAAGTATTAAGCAATCCACAGAAAAAACAACGCTATGATCAATATGGTCATGCTGGAGTTGGTGGTGCTGCTGGTGGTGGCGGATTCGGCGGTGGCGGAATGAGCATGGATGATATATTCAGTCATTTCGGCGATATTTTTGGCGGCGGTTTTGGTGGTGGATTCGGCGGTGGCGGAAGTCGTCGTAGAGTGAACCGTGGCTCTAACCTTAGAATTAAAGTAAAGCTTACACTCGAAGAAATTGTTAAAGGTGCAGATAAGAAAGTAAAAGTTACGAAATATGTACCTTGCGATGCTTGTAGCGGTACCGGAGCAGAGAGTGGAGAAACTCAAACTTGTCCTACTTGTCACGGAACCGGTCAAGTAACACGTGTCGTAAACAGTTTTCTCGGACAAATGCAAACTTCAACCACTTGTCCGCAATGTGGTGGCGAAGGTCAACAAATAAAACACAAATGCAATAGCTGTCATGGCAACGGCATTGTTAAAGGAGAAGAAGTTATTTCGCTTTCTATTCCAGCCGGAGTTGCCGAAGGCATGCAACTATCGGTTTCAGGTAAAGGAAATGCCGCTGCTCGCGGAGGTATTCCAGGCGATTTAATCGTTGTGATTGAAGAAATCCCCCATGCCGAACTTGTTCGCGATGGAAGTAATTTATTGCACGATCATTTTATTAGTTTTCCTGATGCGGCGCTAGGAACAACCATTAATGTGCCCACAGTTGAAGGGTTTGCCAAAGTAAAAGTAGAACCCGGAACGCAACCCGGAAAAGTACTGCGACTAAAAGGTAAAGGTTTGCCCGATGTGAACTCTTATGGTCGTGGCGATTTACTTGTTACGATTAATGCTTGGGTGCCTAAAAAGCTCGATCCTTCTGAGCGTGAGATGTTAAATAAAATGAATCAATCGCCTAATTTTAAGCCCAATCCTGATGGAAATGAAAAAGGCTTCTTTAACCGAATGCGCGATTATTTTAGATAATAGCTTTAAGAAAATAGAGAAAAGCCAGGATAGTATTTATGTTCTGGCTTTTTTTTAAACTAAATGTTCTGGCAATGATTCCTACTTTTTCTTTTTCAACTTCGTGGTCAATAATTTAGTATCACCAACAATTTCTAACCCTGAAATAGCACTGCTATCGCTATAGAGGAGTTGTGCCTTATTATCATACACAGTTAATTTAATCTGGGCATCAATGCTCTCGGCAATTCTACGATCCATCGATCCATTAACAGGTGCTTTTAATTGACCAGAATTGTTTCGAATAGCTTCGATAAAATAGCTGTAATTCTTGTCTTTTATTTGGATGTGTATAGTATCGTTGCTTGATATTTGCATCGATAATTTTGCGCGCGTATAGGTAGCAAAGCGGTTAATTGTACCGTTGTGAAGAAAAAAGCCAAGAAATCCTGTAAAAGATTTGCCAAGCCAAGGGATATTTGCAATGGAAAGCATAAATGAACTGTTGCCGGCGTAAAAATTATTGGATTGCATCCAAATCCAAGAGGAAGGCATAGAATTGCCCCAATCCTTCTCGATATACCCAATTCCTTGATCAAAATGATATGTAGTATCATTTCGGGTAATTGTTCCGTGGAGTGTATTGGAAAGATTTACTACGCCGTGATAACACTGCATAAACGGAACAAAACGATACCATCCCATAATTCCGCCGTTTAAAAATTTGCGCGGGCTTAACTCCATTTGATTTGACAAAAAGACTTCACCTTTTAAATGCGTACTGTCTTGTTGGATATTCAAGATGATTTTATCTTTTGAAAAATAATTCGGTCCAATTGCAATGGCAAATTCGGATTTTGAAAAAGAGAATTGTTCAATCGGAAAGCTATAATATTCCGTTTGCGCTGTTTTTCCGTCGATTGTTTGAATAAATGCATGTTGTTCTTTGCCATCGCGCGATAGCGAAATGCCTGGAATAATGCTTAAGATGGTATTTCCATCGGACGATACCATTTTGAAATACCATCCTTCAAAATAATTCTTTTTCTTATTGTTGCCTTGAAACATTTCAGGATGACGTGCTTTTTTGAAACCATAACCCGGCAGAGCTTTATGATTAGCAAAAACAATTCCTTCGTAGTTTTCTTGAGCCAAGGTGTGCTTCAATCCTACCAAATTAAAAAGAAATATGAAGGAA